>CALAGJ010000186.1 GCA_937892395.1 uncultured Parafilimonas sp. | reverse complement strand
TTGTTAGCAAATGGTTTATCAGACAATAGTTATAGCAGCAATTGCTGGCAAACAAATAATTTACTTTCTGATGCTGATGTATGTGCTGCTCAGGCATTTTCCGCCAACGGCGAACTATTACTATGTGGTCAGGCAAAAGAAGTAGCATCAACCTTTATAAGTATCATAAAATTAAATGATACCGGAGCTTTTGTAAATTCCTATGGCCAGAATGGTAAAAGCTATACAGGTATTGGCATAAGTGATGATGGTGCTTATGAAATTAAGCAACTACCCTGGGACAATAATTTGCTCGTAAGCGGAGTGGCAAATAATTACTGGACACTCATGAAAATCAATCGGATTTCTTTAGAAAAAGATCCGTCATTTGGCATAAATGGTGTTGTAACTTTAAAATATACAACCCCCTATGTTACAAACGGTCATGCTTACACTGCCATAGATGCAGTCCGCCAAAAAATTTATGTAGCAGGCTTCACGCAAACGGGTACCAGCTCACTTACAATAGTACGCTTTAATAAAAATGGACAAAAGGATTTAAGCTTTGGAGATAGCGGTGTAGCTACATACCCATTCACTATTTTTTATGGTTGTTTTGAACTACAAAAAGATGGCAAAATCATTCTTGGTGGAGTAAGGCAAGAAGGAATAACAGGATACAATTTTGCTGCAAGACTTACTTCAAATGGTACGAGGGATAGCACTTTTGGAATAAATGGAGAGGCAAGACAAATTCCTATAACACCAATGAGTGCATCCGCTAAACGCAATAATAATGACATGCTAATCGGAGGGCTTATCAATAATGGATTTGGGGGAAATGTGGGAGCGCTTGCTTTACTTCCCAATGGGAAAATTGATAGCAGCTTTGGCAATAATGGATTGGCTTCCGGCATAAACGGAAATGCACAAATATTCTTCAGATACAATATAACTCAAGATGAAAAAAACAGGGTATATGTTTGTGGAGGTGTGCAAGGAAATAATTTTAAGTATTGGCATAGTGTTACAAGATTTACAAATAGTGGTGGTTTAGATAATAGTTTTGGAAATAATGGAGCTTTTCAAAAAGATGTAAATGGCAGCGCATATAATGATTCGTGGAATGAAGGTATATCTGCCTATTGTCAGGGCAATGATTGCTCCATACTATCTGCCGGAATTCGGAAAGATGATTTCACAGAAAAAACTTCCGGAGTAGCTATTCTTTTAAAAGAAAATGGTAAAATTGATAGCCTCAATAATGGTAAGGGTTACTTAGATCAGTCATTCTATAATAGTGAATATGAATTTTATAATGGGGCATTGGTAGATACATTTATAAAAAACAGGATTGTGTTTTTTGTAGTGGGCAGAGGGGGTAGCAGTACAAACGGAGATTTTACCATTTTGCAATTTGTAAAGCCAATAACACAAAATAAAATTGTATATGCCATAGCACAGTTTGCATCAAATACAATAAGCATTTCGCCAAATCCTGCTACAAATTTTATACAAATCAAACTACCCTCTTCTGATGAAAAAATATTGAGGGTAAACATCATAAATCAAGCTGGGGTAAAGGTGTTGGAAAATAGGTACTCCTCTGTATTGGCAGAGTCCTCATTGCGAGTAGCATTACCAAAAAATATAACAGCGGGCAGTTATTTTATGATGATTGAAACAAATCAGAGAAGTATGAAAGAGGTGCTAATTATCCAGTAATAGCATAACCTATATCCAAGTTTTGGTTGATATAATTTCAATTTTGAACATCATATAATTAATTCCCAAATCTAAATTCTAGGGTTAGAAAAAAGCTTCTTCCGTCGGAAGGTATAATGCCCGGGCCCGGATAGCTTTCTGCCCTTCTGGTGAAATATTTTTCATCGAAAAGATTATTGCAAGAAAATGCCGTAGTGAGCCATTGTGTTATCTGACACGAAGCGGAGCAGTCGGCTACAAAATAACTCGGTATTGTGCCTTCCACCGCTGTGGCAGTTCTAAAGGCATTCGTAGCATCACTAAAGTGTGCTGCTACATAATTAATGGATAGACTGGATTTAAAAATACCAGAACTATAACTCATGCCACTTCGTAAAATAAATGGTGGCACCATTTCTACTTTTTTATTTTCAATGGATGGGTCCTTGCTATTGATATATCGTGCATCAATAAAAGATAAATTTACATATAGCAACCAGTCTGTTTTTTGTTGAAATGTTTCAAAAAGACGAGCAATATTTATTTGTCCAAATGCTTCTATACCAACATTACGGCTTGCCGCCACATTTGTTCTGTATCTATAATCAATATATAATGGTGGTTGGTCTGCACGTAGAATCTGACCAATTCTATTATTGTAGTATAAATAAAAACCGGTAACCTCATAACTAAGAAAATTTGCCACACTACCACGCAGTCCAATATCAGCAGTAAAACCTTTTTCATCGGTTATGTTACTATCAATAATAAAATTTGGATTTTGAATGCGAAGGTCAGTAAAGTTGATGGCTCTGTAGTTCTGTGAAATATTTGCATACAGCTCTGCAAATTTTGAAGGTTTATAACTCAGCCCCACACCTGCTATTACAAAACTTCTTTTCCTATTAAGGTCTTCATCTATTCTTTTATCTACAATAATATTTCCTGCAAAATCAAATACCCGCTGTCTGTAATAACCTTCTGAATAGGTTTGTATATTTTCAAAACGAATACCGGGTGTAATAGTTATTTTTTCATTGATACTAAAGATGTGCTCGGCAAATATTGCTACATTGTAATTGGGAAATTGATAATTACTACCTTCTACATTTTCAGGGTGCAAGAATTTGAAGCTGGGGCCTGCTAAGCTATCGGCATCACCTTGTATGGCAGTGGTATGACCAGCGTATAGCCTTACTCCTGCAAGTAAAGTATTCAAGGTATTGCCAGATTTGTATCTATGCAGCAGTCTGATTTCGCTTCCAATATTTTGAAATTTGCCATCAATCAGTGTTCGGTTTTGATTAAAATCAGCCACATTTATTCGTTCCAAATTTCCCAAAGATTGTCTTCTTGCCAGCAGTCCAAAATTTCTAATATTCAATTGTGTAGCAGTAGTAAATTTATGGGTAAATGTAATGGCCATTAAATCCCAGTTTACTTTAAACCAATTACGGTTTCTTATACTTTGTTTTCCATCTGCTTCAAAGAGTGCATCTGTAAGGCCGCCTGGCTGCTGTGCTGTATAATTACTATGGGTATATTCAAGAGAAAGATTTGTTTTTGGGGATAATTGATAAGCCATAACCAGAAAAGCATTGTTTACATCAAAGCCACTATTTGGTCTCCATCCATCACCTTGTTTGCGTTGATAAAAAGCATAATAGTTAAGTTTTTTCTTGGCAATAGTTCCACCAATACTATTAAACGAATTTATAAAATTCCATGAGCCAATTGTTTGTCTGCCTATGTATTCAAATGATTTGTCAATAGATCCTTTTTTAAAAATAAAATTTACTGTACCCCCAAACTGAGTGCCATATTGTAACCCCGATGCCCCACGTATTATCTCAATACGCTCCAATGCTTCTGTAGGTGGTGTATAGTAAGATTCAGGATATCCTAATGCATCAGCACTAATATCATAACCATTTTGCCTGGTGTTGAAATTACTGGTTCTGTTTGGACTAAGCCCCCTGCCGCCAATACCCAATTGCAAACCCGCTCCATCACTCTCCCAAATATTCAAACCGGTAATGGTGCCATACACCTGCCTTGCGTTGTTTGTGGCAGTATTTGCTATGATATTTTTTAATACTACTACTTCGTTTTTTTTCCCCTCAAACATGGTAAAGTTTCTTACCGACTGTACTCGTATGATACCCATTTTTTTTTCTTGAGTTTGCATGACCACAACATCATCCAATTGCCGCTCAGTCAATGGTGTTAGCATTAAATGAACTTCGATAGTTGGTTTGTTTATGATAAGGGTTTGCTCTGTAGGATTCATACCTAATGCAAGACCTACAATTGTATATGTACCATAGGGAATATGTTTCAATTCAAATTGTCCATTGGTGGTGGGTTCTGTCGAAAATTTTGTTCCTTTTAGTGCCACAATTGGCCATTCGCATGTAGTGCTATCAGCATTTGAAATGATTCCGGATATTACTGCTTCTTGCGCCAGCATATTTTGCGTACAAAAGCAGGAAAACAATACACAAAAATATGTAGGAAAAAATGATACTCTTTTCATTCCAAAAAATGTTTTTACATTGTTCATATCTTCCGCTTCGCACATTCTATAATCATAAATAAATCCATTTTTTACCCTTCGGGCAATGTGGTATTCTATTGTATTACTATTGAAGAAGTGCCTTAATCTTTAGACTAATGCATCATCTATGGTGAAATACAAAACATAGATCAAAAGAATTTTTTTTTTGCTGCGCAAAAATAGTGATGCCGAAATTCTCAATTACTTCCACCATTTTTTTTTCCGCATATAGAAATAAATATTTTATAATACAAGCAATCCCTTATGAGTATGCAGCATCTGATCAAACAATATTGAAAAAAGGTTATGGTTTTTCTAATACAGTTATTTTGTGTCTGAAATAATTCATATTTATTTGACCTGTTAAGTTATTCGGTCAAGTTTTATTTGCTCATCAATCATAAACATGATGTGCAAATCATGTAAAATAAATTTAATTGCAAACCAAATCAAAAGGATTCCTCATCATCAAAAAATGGATGAAGCAAAACAAGATGCATCCATTTGCATTTCAAGAGGAAGCATGGCATCATATTGCGTCTGGTAATAGTGGTATCATCAATGCCCCTACAGGATGTGGCAAAACCTTCTCCATTTTTCTTGGAGTGTTGATCCATTACATAAACACAGAAAAAAATTGGCAATCAAAAAAAAGCAATGGTGTACAACTGCTATGGATAAGCCCACTTAGGTCATTAGCCACTGATATAGCACGGAGTATGGAGATTGTTTTAGCATCTTTAGAAATGCCTTGGCGTGTTAGTATAAGAAATGGAGATACCAGCATGGCCGAAAGAAATAAACAGAAAAACAGCATGCCGGAGATTCTGATTATTACACCGGAAAGTTTACATGTTTTATTTGCACAAAAAAATAATGAAAACTTCTTCAACACATTGCAGACTGTGGCTGTGGACGAGTGGCATGAACTGCTGGGTAGCAAAAGAGGTGTACAAACGGAGCTTGCCATAAGCAGACTATGCCATATTTGTTTTCAGTTAAACAGGCCATTACAAGTATGGGGTATTTCTGCCACCATTGGAAATATTGAAGAAGCTAAAGAAGTATTGCTTGCATCGGTACTAAGTTATTTCCCTCTGCAACAAATACAACTTATTAAAGCACAATTAGACAAAAAAGTAGAAGTGATTTCCATACTACCGGATGAAATTGAAAAGTTTCCTTGGTATGGACATTTGGGAATCCGAATGGCGGAAAAATTGGTGCCAATTATAGAGCAGAGCAATACTACATTGATTTTTATAAATACCCGTGGTATGAGCGAAACATGGTACCAAACCTTACTAACGGTGGCACCCCAATTTGCCGGAGCTATTGCATTGCATCACGGCAGTATAGAAAAAGATTTACGAGCATGGGTAGAAGAAGCATTGCACCAGCAAAAAATAAAAGCTGTGGTATGCACAGCAAGCCTTGATTTAGGTGTGGATTTTAGACCAGTAGATACTGTAATTCAGGTAGGTAGTCCAAAAGGTGTGGCAAGGTTTATACAAAGAGCGGGTAGGAGTGGACACAGCCCCGGAGCGGTAAGTCGAATCTATTTTTTGCCTGCCCATTCATTAGAGTTAGTTGAGGCTGCGGCCCTGCGGGCCGCAATAACAAATAGAATTATAGAAAGCAAGCCACCACTATTGCTTTGCTTTGATGTACTCATACAATATCTATGCACACTGGCAGTAGGAGGGGGCTTTAATCCCCAAAAAATTTATGAGGAAGTAAAGCAAACATTTTGTTTTAGGGAAATGAATGAATACGAATGGAATAAATTAATCCAATACCTCACAGATGGAGGCCCGGCTTTGCATCAATACGATGAATATAAAAAAACAGAAAATATAGATGGCAATATCTGTATTAAAAACAGAAGAATTGCGCTCAGGCATAGATTGAATATTGGCACTATTGTAAGTGATGCCATGATGAAAGTAAAACTACAACATGGTGGTTATATTGGCATGATTGAAGAATGGTTTGTGAGTAGGCTGCAAACCGGTGATGCATTTATCATAGCAGGGCGTGCAGTAGAAGTGGTAACCATTAAAGACATGACTGCAATTGTAAAAAAATCAAATAGTAAGAAGGCTATTGTACCCAGCTGGATGGGTGGAAGAATGAGTCTTACTGCAAATCTTGGTCATGTGTTGAGGTCAACTTTTAATACAGCAGGAAATGCAACAGAGGATATAGAAATGCAATGCTTACAGCCATTGTTTGAGATGCAACAATCATTATCACATATACCCAGAAGTAATGAACTGCTCATCGAACAGATCATGGATAAAGATGGCTATCACTTAATGGTATATCCTTTTGAAGGCCGCCAGATACATGAGGCAATAAGTGCCATTTTAGCTTGGCGTATCAGTCGTATATTGCCCATTACATTTTCTATAGCGATGAATGATTACGGCTTTGAATTGCTCAGTGATAAACCCATACCCGTAGATGATAGCAATGTGTATGAGCTTTTCAATGATGATCATTTATTGCAAGATATTCAACGAAGTATAAACAACACAGAAATGGCTATGCGTCGATTTAGGGATATAGCAGTAATAGGTGGATTGATAGCACAAGCCATGCCCGGTGAGCAAAAAAAAGCAAGACATTTACAAGCATCTGCCAGTTTATTATTTAAGGTATTTAGTGAGTTTGATGCGGATAATATTTTACTCAAACAAGCCTATCAAGAAGTGCTGGATCAGCAGATGGAAGAAGCCCGGCTGCGTGCCGCATTTCAGCGCATACAATCCGGTCAAATAATACTCACTTGGCCCAAACAATATACACCACTCTCATTCCCCATAATTGCAGATGGTTTAAATAGAAATAATTTGAGCTCTGAACAAATGGAGCAGCGCATCAGGCGTATGCAAGAGCAGGCTTTGAAAAATTTTGATTAAGTATGTCTTGGTACTATATCAAAATTTTGCTTTGTGAGATTTGTACATAAAAAAACCAAACACATGTATCGTCAATTGACTCCATATGTTTGGTTATGCTTTTATCATTTCCTGTGCAGTTGAAAAATTTATCTCAATTGCTCAACACACCAGGTTTTCTTATTTTACTTCTTCAAACTGTGCATCTTCCACTGTGTCTGAGCTACTACCAGATGGAGCGGGGTCTGCAGATGCATTGGCACCTGTGGAGGCCCCTTCTTGTTGTGCTTTATACAACTCTTCACTGGCGGCAGTCCATGCTTGATTCAATTCGTTCATTGCAGTATCAATTGCGACTGCATCTTGTGCTTTATGCGCTTCTTTAAGTTTTTCAGCAGCAGATTCAATGACAGATTTTTTATCAGCAGGTATTTTATCGCCAAACTCTTTTAATTGTTTTTCTGTTTGAAAAATCAATCCATCAGCTTGGTTTATTTTTTCAATTTTCTCCCTTGCTTCTTTGTCTGTATTTTCATTTGCTTTTGCTTCGGCTTTCATCTTTTCTATTTCATCTTTATTCAAGCCGCTACCTGCTTCTAAGCGAATTTTTTGTTCTTTACCAGTGCCTTTATCTTTTGCACTTACGTGAATAATACCATTGGCATCTATATCAAATATTACTTCAATCTGTGGTACTCCGCGTGGTGCAGGTGGTATGCCATCTAAATTGAAAATACCGAGACTTTTATTGTCTTTAGAATAAGTTCGCTCACCTTGCAATACATGAATTTGTACACCCGGTTGATTATCACTTGCTGTAGAAAATACCTCAGTTTTTTTAGTTGGTATTGTGGTATTACCGGCAATCATGGTTGTCATTACACCACCCAGAGTTTCTATACCAAGGCTAAGCGGAGTTACATCCAATAGCAACACATCTTTTACTTCTCCGGTCAATACTGCACCTTGTATAGCTGCACCCACGGCTACAACCTCATCAGGATTAACACTACGGTTTGGTTTTTTACCAAAGAATTTTTCAACAATATCCTGCACTTTTGGAATACGTGTACTACCACCTACTAAAATGACTTCATCTATTTCCGAAGCATTATAACCCGCATCTTTTAAAGCCTGCTCACAAGGGCGAAGACAACGCTCAAACAATCTGTCAGCCAGTTGTTCAAACTTTGAACGATTGAGTTTTAAAACAAGGTGTTTCGGTACGCCATCTACCGCCGTGATGTATGGTAAATTAATCTCCGTTTCATTGCCTGCAGATAATTCAATCTTAGCTTTTTCAGCAGCTTCTTTTAAGCGCTGCAAAGCCATAGGGTCTTTGCGTAAATCAATGGCTTCCTGATTTTTAAATTCGTCGGCCAGCCAGTCCATGATTACTTTATCAAAATCATCACCACCTAAGTGTGTATCACCATTGGTGCTCTTTACTTCAAAAACACCATCACCCAAGTCAAGAATTGAAATATCAAAAGTGCCACCTCCCAAATCGAATACTGCTATTTTCTGATCTACTCCTTTCTTATCCATTCCATAAGCTAAGGCTGCTGCTGTGGGCTCATTTACAATACGACGTACATTTAATCCAGCTATTTCACCCGCTTCTTTTGTGGCTTGACGCTGTGCGTCGTTAAAATAGGCAGGCACAGTTATTACAGCTTCGTTTACTTCCTGACCTAAATAATCTTCTGCCGTTTTCTTCATTTTTTGAAGAATCATGGCTGATATTTCCTGTGGGGTATAATGTCTGCCATCTATATCCACACGTACTGTATTATTGTCACCTTTCACCAAAGAATAACTCCAATGTGACATTTCTTCGCCAACTTCATCATGCCTGCGACCCATAAATCGCTTCACACTCATGATGGTATTTTTTGGATTGGTAATAGCTTGTCTTTTTGCAGGGTCTCCTACTTTGCGCTCTCCATTTTTTAAAAATGCCACTACAGAAGGTGTAGTTCTACGGCCTTCTTCATTTGCTATAACAACAGGTTCATTGCCTTCCAATACACTTACACAGCTGTTTGTTGTTCCTAAATCAATTCCTATAATCTTGCCCATAATATAATTTTTTATTCTTAGGCCCTATGGGCAATCATTATGCCATTGGAAAGAGTTATGCAATATTGGCAGTATCTGAAGTACATGGTAAATTGAAAACATTGATTATAGTTATGATTTTTTCAAATGCAAGGACGATAAAAAATTAGATTAAATGATATAAATTGTATGCACCTTTAAAATCTGAAACCTTGATTTTCGAGTTTGTCTTTTTTTAAAACATTAAATTCAGATTGTGCAGGTTTAGTTTATTACAAAACAGGAACTCTTCATAAATGGGCAGTTTAAAGCATTTTTTAGATTTTTATTATTCCTTGATTCATCAGCAAAAAAAATTAAGCTCAAAACTTTAATATAATGCCTTTTATATTTTCATTTCAAAGTCAACTGCAAAAATTGGTATAGGTTGGCAACCAAAATTGGCCACCTATCTTTGCCCTCTAAATTTTGGATATGAAAGAAAAAAAGGCTTCTGAAAGCTTCACTATAATGAATGAACTGGTTTTGCCCAATGATACCAATGTTTTTGGAAATTTAATGGGGGGCCGACTAATGTATTGGATGGATATTGCTGCGGCTATGGCCGCCAGTAAGCATAGTAATGCACCTTGTATGACAGCAAGTGTAGACAATCTAAGTTTTAAAAACCCAATTAAATTGGGTAATGTTGTCCACTTACAGGCACAGGTTACCAGAACTTTTAATACATCTATGGAGATTTATTTAAAAGTATGGGGAGAAGACATGCTGCATCAATATAAATATGAAAGCAATGAAGCCTATTTTACTTTTGTAGCACTCGACCCCAATAATAAACCACGGCCTGTGCAGCCAATCATTCCGGAAACAGAAGATGAAAAAAAATTGTATGAAGGTGCCATGCGCCGCAGACAAGTACGACTTATACTTGGTGGCAAAATGAAACCGGATGATGCCAATGAATTGAAAGCTTTATTTTCGAAAGATTAATAAAATAAACCAGGTTTTTTTCATTTTCATCAGTGTACAATGCAATATCAAATATGATCATACCTCATACGCTTTCCTTAAAAGATACAAATAGGGATAAGGAAATTAATTTGGATTTTCACAACATAAAAAAAGCGCAACTTTTATATAGGGCCATCAATAATCCAGTAAGAAGAAAAATGCTTGCATTGATTGATTCAAAAAATAAAATGACGGTATCTGAATTGACATTGGAATTGAGAATGGAGCAACCCATTATTTCTCAACATATTGCCATTTTAAGGAAAGCAAATTTTTTACACAGCAGTCGTATGGGCAAATTCATTTGGTACAGTATCAACTATGGGCAGATGGAAAAAGTAATTCAAGTAACCACAGATTTACTAAAGCGATAGTTATACAATCAACTCATAACAACAGCGTTGTAGTTTATTCTCAAAATCAAAAGGAATGGTGGCTTTGGTAATATCTCGTATTGATTGAACATGTAGTGCCTTTTCATCTAATACAAATTTAGAAAGATTATTACTAAACACAATTGTTCCTCCCAAAGATACCATTGCGGCAATTTGATTGAGCATGTTGGCATGATGCAACTGCACATCAAAAAAATCTTTCATGCGTTTGCTATTGCTAAAAGTTGGAGGGTCCACTACTACCAGATCATATTCCTGCTTTCTTTTTTCTTGAACCCATTGCATTACATCTGCCTGTATAAATTGATAAGATGGGCTTGTAAAATTATTTGCCATCAAATTTTGTTGAGCCCAGTTTAGATAGGTATTACTCATATCAATGGAGGTAACATTGCTTGCACCTCCGGCAGCTGCATATACTGAAAAAGAACCTGTATAACAGAATAGATTCAGTACCCTTTTCCCGGCTGACATTTCCTGTATTTTTTTTCGAGTAATGCGGTGGTCTAAAAACAAGCCAGTATCTAAGTATGTACCCGGTTTTATGATGAACTGCAGACCATTTTCTTTTACTGTAAATTCATGTACCGTATAAGTATCCTTTTCATATTGTTGTTCGCTTCTATGGCTGTGTTTTCTTCTTTGTCGAATGAAAATATTTTCGGATTTACATTGTAGTACAGCTACAATTATCTCCTTTACTTCTTCTAACCATTCATCATGTTCTATCTCATCCATGCCGTGTCTTCTGAGGTATTCAGCCACATAAATTATGTCTTCATATATTTCTATACAGAGAGGATATTCTGGTATGTCATGGTCATACACCCTGTAGCAGCTTATACCCATACGGCGGGCTTGCTTGCTTCTGTGTTTAAATACTTTACCCAGCCGATTGTAAAACATTGCTGATTTATGAAGCGGCTCTGACATAAGGTTTTCAATTAAAATATGTAGTCCAGCTACATTTATTTAAGAAGTAATCTAATCTACATTAAATAATGATAATAGACATGAAATCCATTATTGAAGCAGGGCCAATGCATCCTTAATTCGAGCCCATGCTTTTTCAATATTTGGAAGGCTGTTTGCAAAAGAGAAACGAACACAGTCAGGATCTCCAAAAGCGTCACCCATTACACTGCTTACATGTGCTGTATGCAGTAAATACATGCTAAAATCCGCAGAATTTTTTATGGTTAAATCGCCATAACTTTTACCATAATAATATGTAACATTTGGGAAAATATAAAATGCACCTTCAGGCTCAAAACAAGGTAAACCTGGTATTTCCCTTACAAGTTCAAGAACCCTTTTTCTTCTTCTGGTAAACTCTTCTGTCATGGCATAAGTGGGTTTTAAATCTGTAGTAAGTGCAGTTATACCGGCTCGTTGTGCAATGGCATTTGCACCACTGGTAAACTGTCCTTGAATTTTTTCACAAGCTTTGGCTACAGTAGTATTTGTAGCAATATATCCTAAGCGCCATCCGGTCATGGCAAAACCTTTGCTAAGTCCATTTACAAGTATAACTCTTTCTTTTAATGCCGCAATAGATGCAATGCTCACATGTGCTCCTGTGAAATTGATATACTCATAAATTTCGTCACTGATAATCAGGATATCAGGATATCTCAAAAATACCTCTGCCAATGCTTCCAATTCTTTGAGCGAATAAACCGCCCCGGATGGATTGCAAGGTGAAGAAAATAAAAATAGTTTTGTGCGCTCTGTAATGGCCGCTTCTAATTGGGCCTTATTGATTTTAAATCCAGTATTTCCAGTAGTTTTTATTTCAACCACTTTGCCCCTTGCCATTTTTACTAATTCGCTATAAGTAACCCAGTAAGGGGTAGGAATGATTACTTCATCCCCCTCATCTACGACGCTAAAAATGGTATTTGCCAGACTTTGCTTTGCACCAGTACTCACCACAATCTGATCTGGGGTATAGTCTAAATTATTATCTCTTTTTAGTTTTGTGCACACAGCTTCTCTCAAATCCAAGTACCCGGCCACAGGTGTATAATGGCTATAATTATCCTTAATAGCCTGTATAGCAGATGCTTTAATATGATCTGGCGTATCAAAATCGGGTTCACCCAAACTCAGGTCAATCACATCCTTTCCTTGCGCCCTTAGTTCACGGCCAAGCTTTGCCATTTTAAGTGTTTCGGGTTCACTAAATCTATTCAATAAAGATGATAGCTGCATGATTCTTATTTACAATGATTTGAAATGCGGGGCAAAAATAGGGATATGGTATTTGTATAGAACTTTTTAGGCTGTTAGTATATGCTTGTTCCTTACACCATTGAATTTACTGATGCTAAAAAATCTTACAAAATGGAGCGTTATACTATATCAAAATTGTGACATGCAATTTTGTTGAGGATATCATTTATACTCTTTGAATTCTATAATTGAACTTCTAATTACATATTAAAAATGATAGTGCCTCCAAGATAGTAAAATCAAAATTTTCTTTATTTCGTCAACTTAGTCTTCAAAAATAGATTTTTAATTGCCCCTGCGGGGAATGATTAAGCACTCACCACTACAAAATAAAAGTGTAAGGTAATATCTACACTTTCTTGTATGCTCGTATGCTCCAAATCAGTATTGCTAAATACCGCAAAACATGAATTCATAAAATAAATTCCTTCCCATTATTTTGCCATATAAATTTTAAATCAATAATTATGACTATTGGTAGTTTATTTCTGGAGGCGTCAATCAAAAAATTTAAATTTCAAAAATCTCAGGTAGAACTTGCCATTACCCAGCTCAATGAAAGCGATTTATTTATACAACCTTCATCGGTTTCCAATTCTATTGCCATCATTATGCAGCATGTAAGTGGCAATATGAAAAGCAGGTGGACAAATTTTTTAACGGAAGATGGTGAAAAAACATGGAGGCAAAGAGACGATGAATTTGAACCCATTATCTCCACAAAGCAAGCGCTGATGCAGGAATGGGAATCTGGTTGGAATTGTTTGTGGATTGCCCTAAACGATTTGCAGGAGCATCAGCTCACAAACGATGTATTTATCAGGCAGCAGCCACTCTCTGTAGTGGATGCCATCGTTCGTCAAATTGATCATTATGGCTATCATACGGGTCAAATTGTATTTATTGCTAAAATGATAAAAGATGTATCGTGGCAGCATATCAGTATGCCCAAAAAAATGAAGTAGTACAGCCTATTTCTGACAGGAGACCGCGATTGGTTACTTTTTGTAAAAGCAAGTATTAGACAAGATGCTATATTGCGCCAGCAATTATTAAAAAATAAAATTTTACACGATGAAGCATTTGCCAATAAATCCGGAATTATTTATTGAAAACAGAAAGCGATTTATGGCACGTATGAAGCCAAATAGTATTGCCATTTTTAATAGCAATGATGAAGTGCCGGTAAATGCAGATGCCATTTATAAATTTCAGCAAAACAGTGACTTGTATTGGCTTACAGGTGTGGAGCAGGAAGATTCAATGGTCATTTTTTTCCCAGGAAATCCTGATAAAAAATATAGAGAGGTTTTGGTATTGGTAAGACCCAATGAATTAAAAGAAAAATGGGATGGCCGGAGGCTTCGTGCTGAGGAAGCAAAAAAACTTACGGGTATAGAAACAATAGTATGGTTGGATACGCTGGATGCCCTGCTACAACCTTGGATTCATCTGGCAGATACCATCTATCTAAACACGAATGAGAATGATCGAAAAGCAAGCACTATTCCTACCAGAGATTACAGGTATATTATAGAAATGAAAAGGCGCTATCCTTTGCATCAATATGAAAGGAGTGCCCGCATCATGATTGAATTGAGAGCTATAAAATCAAAATATGAAACTGAGGTTTTACAACAAGCCATAGACATTACAGAAAAAGCATTTCGCAGGTTATTGGCTTTTGTGAAACCCGGCGTAATGGAATATGAAGTGGAAGCAGAATTGGTACATGAATTTTTGAGAAACAGGGCTAAAGGAGAAGCTTATGGAAGTATTATAGCAAGTGGTGATAATGCCCGCACACTGCACTATGTAAGCAATAATGCTGAGTGTAAAGATGGCGATATGTTGCTGATGGATTTTGGTGCAAACTATGGAGGCTATGCCGCAGACCTTACACGCACTATTCCTGTGAATGGCAAGTTTACAAGGCGTCAAAAAACTATTTATAATGCCTGTCTTCAATTACATCTTTATGCCAGAAGCATTCTTAAGCCCGGCATTACCATCATTGACTATCATGATAAAATTGGAGATGAAGCCACGCAGGTTTTTTTGAAAATTGGTTTGATTCGTAAGTCGGATGTAAAAAATGAAGACAAGGATAATAGGGCTTATCGTAAATATTTATACCATGGCATATCCCATCATCTTGGGGTAGATGTACATGATTTAGGCACTAAAGTTTACCCAGTAAAACCGGGAATGTTATTCACCATAGAACCCGGTATTTATATAGAAGAAGAGCAAATGGGTGTACGCATCGAAAACAATTTCTGGATAACAAAAAATGGAAATATTGATCTTATGAAAAATATTCCAATAACCGCAGATGAAATTGAGCAATTGATGAAAAAATAGGCATTGTGCTATATGACCATATTAAATATTGTAAAATAAAATATTGCCTATATCGGCTTATTATTGTGCATACATCATAACAAGAAAGGTTAAAAATGAAACAAATTCCAAACCTGTTTACATTAGGCAATCTGTTTTGTGGATGCATTGCCATTGTTTATACCATACAAAATGGATTAGTGCCTTTGTATTATAACAATGCACAGGCATTGGTGCCGGATGTAAATGAATTAGGCACTCAATACATCAATATACCTGAAAAGATTTTTTACGCTTCATTATTTATTGGAATTGCTGCAGTTATAGATTTTTTTGATGGTTTTCTTGCACGCCTTATGGGCGCTGCTTCTGGCATGGGCAAACAATTAGACTCATTGGCAGATGTGGTGAGTTTTGGAGTAGCTCCCGGTATGATTGTTTACCAATTTTTAAGGCTTGCTTATGCACAGCAAGCAGATGGCATTCTGGTATCTTCCATGTATTTATTGCCCGCATTTATTATACCTTGCGCAGCTGCTTGGCGGTTGGCCAGGTTTAATTTGGATACCAGTAAAACACAAAATTTTAAGGGTGTTCCCGTGCCTGCGGCGGGTTTATTTATTGCTTCATTTCCACTTATTTATTGGACAAATGAGTATTCATTCATTACTCGTTTACTCATCAACCCCTGGTTTTGGTATGTAATAATATTGATTGTAAGCGGCCTAATGATCAGTAGCTTACCCATGCTTGCATTAAAATTTCAAGATGCAAATTTCAAGAAGTTTATGCCATTTATAGCTATAGCAGCTACCATTGTTGTAACTTCAATTTTTGTGGGTTGGCTGTCTGTACCGCTTAGCTTTTTGGTATATGTTCTACTATCTTTGCTTACTTTAAAAAAAGAAAAATAATGACCGATTACAACGTACAGATAAAGGTAATGTTATTAAAAGACTTGCTGGATCCTCAGGGCAAAGCTGTGCAGGGTAGCATGCATAGTTTAGGGTTAGACACTGTGAGAGATGTAAGAGTAGGAAGACATATAACGCTGTCTATACAGGCGGATTCAGAAGCATCTGCAAGAAATGCAGCGGAAGAAGCCTGCAAAAAATTACTGGCCAATCCCGTAATGGAATATTATGAAATTGAAATGATTCAATAATCTTTATTCCAAAAAATGCTGTCTATTTTTAATGAATGATCCCGATGTTTTATCAACAAATATGCAACCCCTGCAAAAGGGTACATTGTATATGGTGCCTACCCCTTTGGGCAATCTTAGAGATATAACGCTAAGGGCATTAGAAGTTTTAAAACAAGTGGATGTTATACTTTGTGAAGATACCAGAAGCAGTGGAAAATTGTTAAGCTTTTATAAAATTTCAAAACCTCTTTCCCCATATCATCAGCACAATGAGCACAAAGTTTCGGAGCATATTGCCAATCAATTGCTGAGTGGAAAAACAATGGCTTTAATTACCGATGCCGGCACTCCGGGTATAAGTGATCCTGGTTTTTTTTTGGTAAGAACATGTGTTGGCAGAAAGATAAAAGTTGAATGTTTGCCCGGCGCCACTGCATTTGTGCCTGCATTAGTCAATAGTGGATTGCCCACACAGCATTTTATTTTTGAAGGATTTTTACCTTTAAAAAAAGGGAGACATACAAAACTGCTCAGCCTTGCTTCGGAAGAAAGAACAATCATTGTATATGAAAGTCCTGTGCGACTTTTAAAAACACTAAAAGATTTTTTAACATATTTTGGGTCAGACAGAATTGTAAGCATAAGTAGGGAGTTGACTAAATTGCACGAAGAAAATTTTCAAGGAAAATTAAATGAAGTAATTGAGCATTTTAGCAGCAAAACTATAAAAGGCGAAATTGTGATTGTAATAGCAGGTAAAGGCTAAAAAGAAATAAATATTAGATGAAGTCCATTTTTATAACAACGATTTTTTTAAGTACTATCCAAATAGTATTGCATGCGCAGCAAGTGGATGTGCCAAAAACTGTGGCGCAATCATTTAATAGTCGCTATCCGCACGCTGCTACGGAGCAATGGGAAAAATTACACAATAGATACGAAGTAGATTTTTACCTGAATGGTAAGAAGATGCGTTCCTGCTTTTCGCATGACGGCACATGGAATAATACCTGCAGACAAGTGCAGCCGAATGAATTGCCGCAGTCAGTTTTATCTGCTACCAATAAGGCTGCAAATGCAGGCTGGACAATAGATGAAGTATATGAATGGCAAATATCTGGCAAGCCCTTAGAATACCATGTGAGCTATAAAAAAGGGAGACAAAAAAAAGAAATTATCATCACTGCACTGGGTCATGTTGTTTCCAAATAATTCCTGTACAAATCAAAAATTATTTATGATTTTCAATTTCAGATTATTATGCAGCAATGCTTGCATAAGACTTATGTCTCTATCTTTTATAACAGTTTTTTTCTGTACTTCATCTGTATCAGCACAAGCGGATAGATGGCAGCAGCGTATTTGTTATACCATGAATGTGCAAGTAGATGCTGCGCAAAATAAATTTTCGGGTACACAGAAAATCGAATATTGGAATAACAGCCCTGACACTTTAGATAGGGTATTTTTTCACTTATACTGGAATGCATTTCAGCCCGGTAGTATGATGGATGTGAGGAGCCGTGAACTGGGCAAAATTGTTTTATTTCAAAGAAAAAATGGTGATCCCGTTTTAGATTGGGACGGTCGTGTAAAAGACAGAATACTCCATCTTCAAGAAAGTGAAGTTGGCTATCAACACGTAAGTAGTATAAAAATTAATGGAGTAGAACAAACACTCATTGAGCATGAAACCATTTTAGAAGTCCAACTCCAAAAGCCCATTCTCCCAAAATCCAAAACAGTTTTAGATGTAAATTTCGATGCTCAAGTACCGCTACAAGTGAGGCGCAGTGGCAGAGATAATGCAGAAGGAGTACGCTTTAGTATGAGTCAATGGTATCCAAAAATGGTAGAGTATGATTATCAGGGCTGGAATGCCAATCCATATGTTGCCAGAGAGTTTTATGGTGTTTGGGGAGATTTTGATGTGCATATTAATATAGACAAAACATATCTTGTGGCAGGTAGTGGCACCATTCAAAACCCTGATGAAGTTGGAGCCGGATATGAATTTGGCGCAGCCAAAATAAAAACTACAACCGGTGCAAATAAAGACTGGCATTTTGTAGCAAAAAATGTACACGACTTTGTGTGGGCGGCAGACCCACAGTACAAACTGATTAAACAACAAGTTACTGATGGCCCATTAATCTATGTAGTATATAAAGATAGAGACAGTGTACAAACCGTATGGCAGCAGCTTTTAGAAACAATGGTAAAAATTTACCCCTATATCAAAGAAAATTTTGGGGCTTACCCATATAAAAATTATTCATTTATACAAGGTGGAGATGGGGGCATGGAGTATCCAATGGCTACGCTTATAAAATCAGCAAGCACAGGTACGGCAATCCATGAATGGATGCACAGCTGGTATCAAGGCGTATTGGGTACAAATGAAAGCCTTTATTCCTGGATGGATGAGGGATTTACAACTTATGCTGAAAGTAAAATTTCAGCTTGGTTAAAAAATGACAATAGTTTTCCATTTGCTGATGATTATGATGGATATTATTCTTTGCAAAAAAGTGGTAAAGAAGAACCCATGAGTACACATGCTGATCACTATAATACAAACTATGCTTATTCCTTAGATGCCTATTCAAAAGGATCTGTTTTTTTGGCACAGTTGGGTTATATCGTTGGAGATAGTATGCTCCGTCAAATCATATTGCAATATTTTAATACTTGGGGTTTCAAACATCCCAATCCAAATGATTTTATCCGGATAGCTGAAAAAAAATCTGGGATGGCTTTGCAATGGTATAAAGAGTATTGGATTAACAGCACAAAGGCAATTGACTATGCCATTAGTGATGTAAAAGATGCTGCGGGAAAGGCAAACATTTCGATAAAGCGTGTAGGTCTTATGCCCATGCCACTTGATATTGAGATTGCATATAAAGATGGCTCCACCGAGACAATTTACATACCTCTGGGTCTTATGTATGGAGCAAAAAATGCAGAATCTGCAAATACTACAAAGATGCTTGCTGAATGGAAATGGGTAAACACAGATTATGAATTTATGATTGATAGACCTGTTAGTGAGATAAAGTCAATTGAAATTGATCCTTCTAAGCGTATGGCGGATATCAATAGGGTTAATAATAAGATTGTTGTGCCGGAATAGAAATTTTTGGAAAATAAATAATAGAAATAAAATTTAAAATATCTCACTCTAAAATCATATAACGTCCATAATAAGTAAGGTGCAAATCGGCTTGTTTAGCTAAATTTAATATATTTTCGTATTCGTTTTTTTCCGATTAATAGCTACCCAATAACAAAAACATATTTTCAATAGTTTGGTTTGAATCACCTACTCCTGTATTTTTGCGTGCCTTTTTGAAAAAAGCATTAAAAATCTTAATAATGATGAGAGCAGCATCCCGGAGTTTTGTTTACATATTTATAATTGTAATAACTACTTCGTTATTTTCTTGCAGGGTACAACGTATAGCTTACTTTAAAGACATACCTGATTCTGTAGATGTAAAATCCTTTCAAACCACAGAATTAACTCCTCCTGTTATCCTACCGGATGATGTTTTAAATATTGTAATACAAACATTAGATCCAAATGCAAATGCGATTCTCAATCAGGGAAATTTGGCCATTAATGCAGGTGCTACTTCTGCCGGAAGTAATGTAGGCCAAATGGCAGTTTCCGGGTATTTGGTAGATCATGACGGGTTCGTTCATCTTCCATATGTAGGAGATTTACAAGTAAAAAATCTTACAACTTCCGAAGTTCGGAAAATTGTTCAAGATAAAATGTCTTACTATTTCAAAGACCCTGTGGTAAATGTGCGTTTTTCTAATTTCAAAATAACTGTACTTGGAGAAGTTAGAAATCCAACTTCTTTTTTAGTGCCTTATGAAAGTCCAACAATCATTGATGCATTAGGACTTGCTGGTGATATTACAATTTTTGGAAGAAGAGATAATGTAATGCTCATACGCAATAAGCCAGGTGGTGAAAAACAAGTTACACGCATTAATCTTGATAGCAGTTATTCCTTTAGTTCACCTTCTTTTTATTTAAGGCCAAATGATGTCGTGTATGTAGAACCCACAAATGATAGGGTTCAAAGTACTAGTGCTTACCGCACAAGAGACATTGCTATTATCAGTAGTGCACTTTCACTCATGATTATCATCACAGCACGTTTGATAAGATAGTTTAATTTTAATTTAAATAAACACCAAATAATTAATTAAATCGCTTACAATGCAAGATTTGAATACGGATTTTAATGTTAATGGCGCACCTACACAGCAGGATGTTGATTTAAAATTTATTGTTGCCAAAATATTGGGAAACTGGTATTGGTATGTAATCTCGATCATAATATTTCTGGCTTTAGGTGTTCTCATTCAGTTATATACCTCACCACGCTATGCTGTAACTGCTAGAGCATTAGTAAATGGTTATACAGGAACCGGTAAAGGAATTACGGGAACAAGCGAAACAAATATGCTAGCAGAATTAGGCATGTTTTCAGTTCCTAATACTGTAAGTAATGAATTAGAAATTATACATTCTAGGAAAATTGTACAGCAGGTAGTATATGATCTTCAACTCAATGTTACTTATCTTGCCCAAGGAACTATTCGATATGAAGAATCTTACAAAAATTCCCCATTCTTTATAAAGATTACAGATTTGCTTCCAATGCTCCCAAATCCTATTGAGTATGACATACGTGTACTCAATGCCAACGAAGTAAAATTTACTGATTTGGAGACAGACAGTACTTTTACATTGAAATGGGGTGATTCCATCAAAACATATTATGGCAGTTGGATTTTAGAAAAAAATCCGACAGTTACTGAAACGAACCCAAAGCATAGATTGGGTATGACAATTTCCTCATATGGGGCAGCATTAAGCCGTTA
Organism: uncultured Parafilimonas sp.; assembly: GCA_937892395.1. GTDB lineage: Bacteria > Bacteroidota > Bacteroidia > Chitinophagales > Chitinophagaceae > CALAGJ01. The sequence goes on along the minus strand of CALAGJ010000186.1, from coordinate 16,481 downwards.
TCTTACTGCAATAGAAGCCATCACGACAAATGAATTTGTGAATATTATTGATATAGAAATTGATGGACCTACGCCAGAAAGAAATGAGGATATTCTTAGGCATTTATTAGAAATATATGTAAGGGCAGATATTAATGAAAGAAATAGAATTGCGGACAGCACTATCGGATTTATAAATAGTCGTATTGGCGGTGTAGCTGCTGATTTAGATAATATTGACAGAGGGATTGAGAATTTCAAAAAAGAAAACAATCTCACAGATCTTTCGGAAGATGCAAAGTTGGTTTTGAGTACAACATCAGATTTGAATAAAGAGCTTGCTTCTAAAGAGGTTCAACTAAAAGTAATTTCTGACTTAGAAAATTATTTAACTGATTCTAAAAATGCAGCTCGAATCATGCCTACAACTGCACCTATTCAGGATATGGCATTTGTGAGTACTTTAGAAAAATATAATGCGCTTCAAATACAGCGTCAGGGTTATTTGGCAAATTCAACTGAGGCAAATCCATTAATTAAAAATGTGGATATGCAGCTGGGCCAATTGAGAGGTGACCTACTTACAATGATGCGCACCTTTAAAAGTGGTCTAATAGTAGCAAGAAATGATATTCAAGGTAGAAATGCTGACGTAATGGCTCGCATGTCTAAAGTGCCTACACAAGAGCGTCAATTTTTGGATTTCACACGCCGTCAAAATGTAATGCAGGAGTTGTATCTATTCTTACTTCAAACTCGTGAACAGTCTGCGGTTTCAAAGACAAATAATATTTCACCAATAAGAGTATTTGATACTCCTCAAAGAGCACCTTTACCATACTTCCCTAATTTCATTTTGATTTCCATAGCTGCAATATTTCTCGGGTTGGTAATTCCTTCTGTGGTTATCTTCATGAAAGAGCTTTTAAATACAAAAGTGCTTACATCAGATGATATCATTGCATCTACGAATGTGCCAATTGTTTCAGAAATTGTACATACAAAGAGTGAGGAGCAAATTATTGCAGGTAAAGATTCTCGTAGTGAGATTAGTGAACAATTTAGAACATTAAGGACCAACTTGCAATTCTTACTTCCAAATCCAAGTGAGAAAGTAATTATGACTACTTCAAGCATGAGTGGTGAGGGAAAATCATTCATAGCAATGAATTTGGCAAATGTTTTAGCTCTCTCTGGTAAGAAAGTTTGTTTAATGGAAATGGATCTAAGAAAACCTAGAATATCTACTGCACTAAAAATGGATAATTCTGTTGGATTTTCTAATTATATAGTAAGTGATGCAATCACTGCGAAAGATATAATTAAACAAACGAATGTACACAACGATTTCTATTTAATTGGTTCAGGTACATTGCCTCCAAACCCAGCTGAACTACTTGTACACGATAAAGTAAACAAATTATTTACAGAACTGAAAGCTCAGTTTGATTATATCGTAGTCGATTGTTCCCCAGTTGGTCTTGTTACCGACTCATTGTTACTAGGTAGGTATGCTGATATAGTGTTATATGTAGTTCGGCAACGACATACTTTTAAAAAGCAAATAGGTATCGTACAAAGCTTACAGAATGACCGCAAATTCCGTAAATTAGACATTATCTTTAATGATGTGAAGTCATTACCTGGGTATGGTTATGGATATGGCTACGGTCAGTCTGGGTATAAATATGGATATGGCTATTATGATAACGAAAAGCAAGGTTTCTTCAAACGTCTTTTTGGAATGGGTAAAAAGAAGAAAAAAGCTTAATAGCATCCTAAGCGTACTATAATTAGAAATTATATAATATGCCATAAGCTTTTGCTTATGGCATATTTCCTTAATAAATATAGGTATATGGCTAAGAAAAAGCAAGTCATACAAAGTGGAGTGTGGCAAATATTAAATGCTATAGTAAAGACAGCCTCTCATTTTGTATTCTATGCTTTAATGGCAAGATTGCTTCCCAATGCTAAAGCAGAACTTGGAATTTTTGCAATTCTCAATTCATTTATGAATATAGGTAATATATTGGGTGATGGTGGTATGGGTGACGCAATTTTACAACGTAAGGATCCGGAAAAAGGTCATATAAATGCTGCTTTTTTCTCGGGTTTCCTTTTGTCTGGTATCATATTTATTACACTGCTAATAGCAGCTCCTTTTATTGCAGACTTCTATAAAGAGCCGCGTCTTACATCATCTCTTCGAACATTTTCATTGATGTTTCTCTTTGCATCAGGTGGTGTTGTATCACTAAATTTATTACAAAAAAATTTTAAATTTCGAAAAATATTTTTTGGGGATGGCGTTTTCTTAGTTGCTTCAAATATTGTAGGTATTTTAATGGCATGGCAGGGTATGGATTTTATGGCTATTGTATATTCTCAGCTTCTGTATTATGCAGCAAGAATGATTTTGTTTTTGTTAGCAGCTCCCATTCCTCTTAAGCATGGTTTCAACAAGCAGCAATGGCGTGAAATGTTTAACTATGGCGGTGGTTTAACCCTTATTCGGACAAATAATTACATAGCAAACTTTGGAATAGTATTAGAAGTTGGAAAACTGATAAGCCAGTCATTGCTTGGAGTTTTTGACCGTACCTATCGCATCATGAACATACCACAAAGGTTTTTATACGATACTGTACAAAGGGTCATGATGCCGGCTATGGTTAGCAAAATGGGTGGTAATAAAGGAGTGTATAATGTTTTTGAGAAAACAATGTCACTTATGAACACCATTATGGTACCACTTACTTTCTTTTTGATCGTTTTCACTAAGCCAATTATCATCATTCTATTGGGACCAAAATGGGTTGATGCCAATACCATCCTACTTATGCAAATTTGTTTTTTGAGTTTACCTATGCGCATGAGTAGTAGTCTTGGGGATACTTTAATGCGTGTTTATAATCTTATAAAAATTAACCTCATCAGAAAAATGATTAATTCTATTGCTATTCTGATTTTTATTTATATTGGGTACATAGTAAATGGTCTTATTGGTATTGGTTGGGCAATTTTTGCTTCTACCATCCTATCATATATACAAATGATCCTGGTTATTCGTAAGCGAATTTATCCTAACGAATGGAGGGGTTTGATAATAAAACCTTTTTTTAATGGATTTAAAATTACTTTGTTTTGGATTGTTCCTACTGCAATACTTGGGTTTTTGTTGAATTTAGTTTTACAAAGTGATATTATAACTTTTGGGTTGGTGAGTAGTATTTTAGGAGTTGTAATGGCCATCGCTTTTCTTAAAAAGCCTGCTCTACTTACATCCGATATTGAATATATACAAGATGATCTCATTAGCATGTTTAAAAAAGGGAAAAAGAAAAATAAAAAAGGTAATAAGAAAACTGGTGAGTCTGCCTTCGAGAATAAAATGGACACTATAGAATAAGTAAAAATAATATATTCATTTAAAATATCTTTGCACGGCAGGCACTTATAAAAAAAAATTATGATAGCTACATATAAATCACTAGCCAAAGGCCCTGATACCAATCGATTTAAAATAAGGTCATCAGAAGTTACTTTTTTTGCCCTAACTTTAGTTATTGCCTTAGCAACGTATTCGTCCTTAGTACTTACTTCTTCATTACCACTTATATTAATCACACTTCCATTGGTGGCTTATGATCGTGCTTTTATGTTTCCTCTTTTTACGGCCATTCCTTTAGCACAGGGCGCTTTTATTACTGATGAAATTGATAGCGATAGTATGGCAGAGAGTATTGCCTTGCTCACTGTTATGCCATTACTTATGTTTGACTTTCTGAAATTAAAAAGTAAAATAGTTCCTTATAGATTTGTAATTTGGTATGTACTATTTGGTATGTTGGTAATTTTAGGCTTAATTGTTTATATGCAGCATCCTGAAAACAGGAGATTGGGAGAGTCAATGCATGAGCCATCCTACCGGCTTTATGTACGTATTACATTTAAAATAATAAAAATTACATTTTATTTTATTTATCTAAAGGTTTTAATCAACTATTCATTACAAAAAAATCTGCGAACTTTAGAATATATAAGAAAAATTGCACCTTGGATTGTTTTTATGTTAGGAGTTTATCTAGTTTTATTTGGTCGTTCTCAAAGCGGAGCTGCCACAGGCGATACCGAATCATTGCAGTTGGGTGATGCCCATCACGGGGCATTTACTTCACAGCTTTGTGCTGTGGGTATATATATGTACGTTACCATTTTTACAAAAGGGGAGAAATGGTATAATAAACTTCTCGCATTTATTTCTCTTGCTATGATGTTTATTATGATCATGCAAATGGGTAGTAGAAACGGATTAGTATGTTTTTTCTTAGTGAGTTGTCTGGGTTTATATATCAATCTTAAAGGCAAAAGAATTGACTACCAGTTTTTGGTTATAGGTTCATTTGCATTAATTGGAGTAATTGGAATTATCTTTTCTTTAAACTCACCTACAATACAGCGGGCCATTTATATGTCAACTGTAGAAGAAGGCGGAAATAGATGGTATTATTGGGAGGCTGGTATTGAAGCTTTAAAGCATTACCCAATTTTAGGTATGGGGGGGCATGAACCTGCATCGATAGCTGCGGTTGCCAAATATGGCCCTGGTTTTATTGATAGTAAAGTAATGCATAATAGTTATTTGGAAATGGCCGTTGAGTATGGTATAGTAGGCGCATTATTTTATATTGGATTCTTGGGCACTGTATTTATTTGGAGTTATAGGCTTTTTATTTTTGCCTTGAAAAAAAATCATTTATTACTCACAGCTCCCTCTATAAGTTTTTTAATTCTTATGTTCTCCGCCCTTTTTGTGAGCAGAATCTGGGAAACAGCTATTTGGTATAATATTAGTCTGGTATATGCTCTTTGTATTCAGCTCTTATATGTGAATTGGATGAAGAAGAAAAAAAGGAATGTAGTAACTTACTCATCTATGGGAAATCAAATACAGGATGCACAACAAAAAAATGTTGGCGGTTTGCGAAGTGTATAAAAATCATTTATCAATAGCAACTCCACCTTATCGGGTGGAGTTTTACATTATATCAATTTTATGGACATATCTATCAATACTCCAGCTTTATTATTTCCTGCAATTAGTTTGATCATGCTTGCTTACACCAATCGTTTTTTGTCATTAGCCAGTTTAGTAAGAAACCTACACACGAAGTATAAAAGTGAATCAAATAAACAGGTTATACACCAGCAAATTCGCAATATTCGCTATAGGCTAAAACTTATAAAAAACATGCAGGCATTAGGTGTACTTACTTTTATAACTTCAATTATAAGTATGTACATGATATATATTGACAGTATGTCAATTGCGCATATTTTTTTTGCACTCAGCCTCCTTGCTTTTGGGGCAAGCCTTTGTTTTTCTTTTGTTGAAATTCAGATAAGTACAAGGGCAATTGAAATAGAGCTCAGCGATATGGAAGGTCTTGAAGATCCTTCCATTGTGGAGTATATTAAAAGCAAGTTTGATAAAGATGAAAAAGAAGAGTGACAAATGCTTGTTATATTTTAGATAGGAATGATTTTGAGCATATATGGGCTATTTGTTATCAAATTTATATGGCTAAATTTTATAAAAAGAATACAGATTCATCAATTAATGTGCGCCCAAAAGTCATCATGTTTCTAAGCTATTTTTAAAGCATCTTCATAGAAGGTTGAACAGTCGAAAATCGATTACCATTTTTTGATCTCATCAACCAAGTGAACATGATCTCATCACAACTATTGCTCATATTTGAAATTCAATCTAAGCACAAAAAATCTTATTTCCAAAATGATACTTGCTTAATGCTTTAATATTTCAATTACTCCATTTGGCCTAAAACATAAAATCTCTTCTCATGATGTTCCAACGAAGCGATAATGAAAACGTAACTGTTTTATGTGCATCAATCTCGTCTTCTCTTTTTAAATTTCTATAATAAAAAGTGCCGTCTAAAAACATGTTTTCAAATAATTCATAACTGGCTACACCTTGAAATATATTGCAATTTGCCAAAATGCCATCACCAATTTTATACCCATAATCAATGAGTTTTCCGGTTTCAGGATCACGTGGACGATTATAATAATCTGATGTAGGCCAACTACCCATATTGATACCAGCACTATCCAAACCTTGCGCATAATGAATGAAAGTGCCTTGGATATATAACTTATGCATGGGCTGCCACCTGGCTATTCCAATGTACTCTTTAAAGTTAGCACCTAATGGGTGAGCAAATGGTTGGTTGTAATGTACAAATGCAGCAATGGGTTGCACATCCCCGGTTTCATCAAAATGCTGATAGGTATATGGTCTTACATAATTTACTTCCCCTTGAAGATCCAAATTATTTATACCAAATGCATCAATATATTTTGCACCAAGCTGAAGCGCCTGCTTATTGCCCCACCATTTATTGTTGTTTAGTATTTCTTTTACTTTGAGTTCATCCAGCATAAATTGTCCATATACCTGTACCTTCTTTGCAATGTTTGCCTTAAAATCAAATGCCACAACAGAATTGTCCTCACTACCCACATTCATTTCGCTGGGGCGTAAAAAAATGACAGGTATCATATACTGTATGTCAAACATATTTTCTCTGCCAAACACGATGGCTTCATATACGCCAAGATTCAGCCATTTTGTAGCGTTTATATTGAGGTAATTGATGCGTGCATATTTTCGAGGAAAGTATTCATTTCCTCCACTTCCTGTTCTTGCATACAATTCCATAAACAGGTTTTGATAATTAAATTTCCAAATACGGGTATTTATTTTTAAGAACGTGGAGTTATTGCTAAAATCACTCATCAGCAAACTGCGATAGCCATTTCCAAAAAAGTTTTTATCATAGCCAAATTGCATGTCAATGTATTTGGCCACATTCCAGGATACTGCTCCCCTTGCATCAAAATAATCTAATATTTGATTATCACCATAAGTCTTTTCTTTAAAATTTCCATTGTTGGGTATGGCATCAAAACTATCTACCCAATTGTTTACAAAACGTGGATCTCTTTCTTGATTCTCTGTGAAATAAGCATAGAAACCAACCCGCTTCATAATCATACCCCTTGCAGATAGACCTCTTGTATTTTGAAACAAAATATCTTTATTATCATCTTCCTTACCGCCTGTGAAAAGAACCACAGGATTGATAGCAAGAAAAAATTCATCATTATTTACTTCAAGCAAATTGCCTTTGTTTTTATACAATGCATTGAATACATCATTCTTACTTTTATAATATTCCCGTGGCTTACTCCACTCACTATTATTCATGAGCAGATGAAGCATATTTTCCTTATCCACAGGTGTAAGGTTTATGGCTTTTGCATACACACTATCAGCAGCGGCTACACTATCAATCCATTCCACATTTCTTGCTGCATTGCGGCGCATGTAGGGTTTTACGGCCGAAAAACTTAGATCACTCAATCTTGTCTTTATTTCTAAACGATCTAAAACAATATTTGCTTTATCGCCAAAAGGAATATAATTTGTCTGTGCATATACACCACATGATACAAGCAATACAATACAGGTGCAAATGGTTTGTATATATTGCGTGCTTTTGATACGAATTGAAATCATAGATCAAATGAGTTACTTAATAAAAAATGCAAGTATAGTAAATGAAGGCCGCATAGTAGTGGCCGATGTTTTAATCAAAGGAAAACGAATAGAGAGAATTGGTGCAAACATACAAGTTTCTCATGCTGTACAAGAAATTGATGCTACAGGACTACATTTAATACCCGGTGCCATAGATGACCAAGTTCATTTTAGAGAGCCCGGTCTTACACACAAAGCTGATATCTACACAGAGGCAAAAGCTGCTGTGGCTGGTGGTATTACTTCTTTTATGGAAATGCCTAATACCATGCCGCCAAGTTTTACACAAGCACTTTTAGAAGACAAGTATCTTATTGGCAAAGCCAAAAGCTTGGCTAATTATTCTTTTTATATGGGTACGAGTAATGATAACTATGATGACGTAATGCGTACCAATGAAAAAAGAAAAATGGTTTGTGGGATTAAAATTTTTATGGGAAGCTCTACCGGAAATCTTTTGGTGGATAATCCTTTGGTGCTGGATAAAATTTTTGGTGGAAGTGAACTGCTCATTGCCACCCATTGCGAAGATGAAAAAATGATCAAAAAAAATCTTGAAGATTTAAAGCAGCATAAACAAGCATTAGAAGCATCCGATCATCCAATCATACGAAATGCAGATGCCTGCTTTGAGTGTAGTTTTAAAGCCATACAATATGCAAAAAAACATGGTAGCCGCTTACACATTCTGCATATTTCAACTGCTAAGGAGCTTGCATTATTTACAAATATGCTTCCACTTACGCAGAAGAAAATTACTGCAGAAGTATGTGTACATCATCTGCATTTTACAGCTGACGATTATGCAATACTGGGGAATAAAATAAAATGTAATCCTGCCATAAAATCCTCAGAAAATAAAGATGCTTTATGGGCAGCGCTGTTAGACAATAGGCTTGATGTAATAGCAACCGATCATGCCCCACATACCCCTGAGGAGAAATCCGGAAATTACGAACAAGCACATGCAGGGTTACCGCTGGTACAACACTCCCTGCTATTGATGATGCACTATGTACAACAAGGAAAAATAACCATTGAGCGTGTGGTAGAAAAAATGAGTCATGCTGTAGCCGATTGTTTTAATGTAAAGGACAGAGGCTATATACGAGAAGGATATTATGCAGATATAGTGCTTTTAAATAACAATCAACAAACAACTATTTCAAAGGAAAATATTTTATATAAATGTGGTTGGAGTCCTTTGGAAGGCGTACAACTGCCAGCTACTATTGATTATACATTTGTGAATGGACATCCCGTATTTGCAAAAGGCATTTGGAATGAAAATCAAAAAGGACAGCGGCTGGAATTTGATCGATAATATTGCTGCGGTGGTAGATGATAGGAGGCCTAATTTTTTGCCTGCCGACTTTCTAAAGCTTTATAAATTGTATCTAAAATTTTTGTTCTCACATTTAATCTGGAGAGCATTGTATTGTCTGCACCATTTGGATAAACACGATTGGATAAAAATACAAAAACAAGTTGTTTGTCGGGATCTGCCCATACACAAGTACCTGTAAAGCCAGTATGGCCAAACGTAAGTGGAGAACAGCTTTGAGCAGGATAGGGTTCTTTACGATTTAAGTTATCCTTTTCAGGTTTGTCAAATCCAAGACCCCTTCTACTCACACTACTTTGGTATGCAGTAAATGTATTTATCGTTTCAGATTTTAAATATTTTTTACCATTCCATTCTCCTTTATTTAAGAGCATCATAAAAATGGAAGCTACATCTTCTGCATTGCTAAACAAACCTGCATGACCAGCCACGCCACCGAGCATAGCAGCACCGGGATCGTGTACATACCCTTTGATGAGTTGCTCTCTAAATTGCATTTCCCATTCCGTAGGTACTATATTTTTTTCGGCAATAAATTGTAAGGGAGTAAAATGAATATTGGGCAACTCCATGGGTTCATAAAAAGTTTCATATAGATAGTTGTCTAACGATTTTCCTGTGATGGCTTCTACAATCAATCCTAAAAAAATAAAATCATTATCACTATACACATAGCTGGGATTTGAAGATATTTTGCTTTGTAATATTCTTTGATAGATACTGTCTTTCCAATCCTTTCTTAAAAACATATTTGCAGCCACAGGGATGGCATATTGACTATCTGAGATCTGTTGATAAAGTTCTGGTAGTGGATCTCCTGATTTTGCATCAATTGTTTCTTTATAGAATGGAATGTATGCCAGCATGCCGCCTTGGTGTAGTAAGAGCTCACGTATGGTTATAAATGCTTTATTGCTCCCTGCTGTCCAGGGAAGGTAATGCACTATTGGTCTTCCTAATTCTAATTGGCCTAATTCAAATAATTTCATTACTGCCAATGTGGTAGCAGCTACTTTAGTTACGGAGGCAAGGTCATACACACTCTGCACATTTACTTTTTCTAGTCTGTCATAAGTAAAATGTCCGTATGCTTTATTCCATACAATACTATTATTTTTTGCAATCAACACTTCACAACCCGGCATAGCATATTTGTCTATTGCAGTATTAATGATACTATCTATCTGTATGAGTACAGACGATTCAAAACCTGCTTCCTCCGGGCTTTGTAGCATTTTTTTTGATAAGGATACAGCTATGCCACTACCTGCTCTTAATTGTTCGCAAATGGTAACAGGAAGCCTGCCTGTGGCGGTAAATTTCCCCTTCAACCAATCTACTGCTGCGTGTTGAAAAATAACATCATCTTCATACATACAAATCAAGTTATTTACATTGCATATCTCCTTTAAGCCGTAAGGATTGCCAAAGGCTAGAACCAAACTATTTGTTTGCTGCGAAGCTTTATTTATAAATGTAGAAACCTGTGCTGATATACCAAAGTTTGAAGCTATGCCACCTCTATACTTATGTAATCCTGTAATTACAATATCATAGTTCGTTTTTAATTGTTCCAGCAATTTTTCAATAACAAAATGCTCGGCTTTATAGTCTAAATAAAATACATCGGCTTTATACTCTTTTTTTAAACGACTACTGATGGTATTATCATTCTGATCTCCAATTAAAATATATGCAATTCTTGCGGTACTATCTATAGGTAGTGATATTTTTTTATTCCATTGTAGAACAGTAAGTGCATGCTCCGCAATGTCTTTTCTAATGGCTGGCACATCTGTATTAAGATCAGCTGTAAGATTTTTTGTGTCAATGATAGGCTTTTGTATGAGGCCTGTATGATATTTTGCATACAACACTTTCTTCACTTTTGCTTCAATGCTATCTGCCGAAAGTATTCCTTTGTGTATTGCTTTTGAAATTTGCTCAATGGCATCTGCCGCATCTTGTGGCAGACAAAGCATATCATTTCCCGCAAGTAAGGACTGTACTGCTATAGCTCCATTACTGTAGTATTTTGTAACGCCTTTCATTTCAAGACCATCTGTAAAACTGATGCCATTAAAATGCATTTCATTGCGCAGCAAATCACTAACATTTGCTTTGGATAGGGTAGTGGGTTGATGTGGGGTAGCATCAATGGCGGGTATGCTTAAATGGGCCACCATAACGCTGCCCACTCCCGCTTCAAAAATTTTCTTGAAAGGATAAAGCTCTAAGGAATCTAAATCTGCAATTGACTTATTAATGACAGGTAGGTCAAGGTGTGAATCCACGCTTACATCTCCATGACCGGGAAAATGCTTAGCACAAGCCATTATACCTGCATCCTGCATACCCTTCATGATGGCAATGCCTAAGTATGCAACCTTATATTTATCCTCGCCAAATGAGCGAACACCGATAACTGGATTTGCTGCATTATTATTAATATCTACTACAGGCGCATAGTTTACTTGTATGCCCATTCGTTTGCACTGCTCACCTATAACTCTACCCGCACGGTATATCAATCCTTCATCCTGCACAGCACCCATTGTAAGCTGATCGGGTAGCCGCATGACGCTATCCGCCATACGCATGCCCAATCCCGTTTCTCCATCTACACATATCAGAATTGGTGTTTGTGCTTTGCCTTGCAAATCATTTAAAATATTTGCTTGGTAAACAGGCCCACCCTGAAAAATACAGATTGAACCAATATTGTATTTGCGCACCAATGAATCTACACGCTTTGTATAAAACACAACACCACCAGGTGTTTTTTCAGATAGTCTGACAACAATAAGCTGCGCAATTCTTTGCTTTTTACTCAGGCTTTTATACACACTATCTACCCAGTGTGTGGCTTCGGGAGTGAACTCGTAAATGGATTGTGCCTGTATATTGCCTATTAATCCAATCAAAAGTAAAATTGTGGTAATAGATTTTAATCGCATCGGCGGAAAATTATGTATTCCTCAAATTGTCTGTCTCGTATTTTTTGTTTTAACAAGAAATAATGATTACAGAATCGCTAATCGCTGAAAATAATTGATTCCTAATTAATCAATGTATTAATGGGATAAATTGCTTTAATACATTTCATACAAAATGGCAAAAGATGATTTAAAACAGAATAGCTATTGCACAACTAAATATCTATGCCCAAAGATTGGAAGGATAAACACCCCTGGCCACCAGGGCATCCACACTGGCTTGTACTACCGGTGCATCTTCTTTATAAGTTACACCAAACCATTTGGCAGATGTGGACACCAATTCTATTACACCAGCCCCGGTTTTTATAAATTGGTCTGCCATTTTAGGCATGAGGTATTCACTTTTGGGTAAGTGTATATTTTCCGTGAGGAAATTTTTAAATTCAATCCTACAAAGGTCAATAAAGTTTTGATGGAAACAGAAAAAATTCATACTTACTTTGGTATTTTCTGATAGTATGGTTTCTGTATCGGTTTCTTTATACACGATACTATTATCCGGCCTGCGATAAATGTCTAAGCGTTCGTCTATACCAGTCATTTCAGACTGGGTATTTGTGGAAATTACACCTCGGCTTACACTGCCATTTTCACTAAGTGTATTGGCTAATTCGTAGCCTATAACAGCATAGGTTTTTTCACTACAGCGATTAGTTAAAAATGTATATGCTTTTTTAAATGCATCAGCCCCATAAAAATCATCTGCATTGATTACTGCAAATGGTTCATTGACTATGCCTGAGCAGCAAAGTACGGCATGGGCGGTACCCCAAGGCTTTGTGCGCTCCTGTGGTATGGTAAAGCCTTCTGTAAAACTATCTAACTGCTGATAGACATATTCTATTTGTATTCTATCTTTTAATTTAGGCTCTACTATCTGTTGAAATGAATGGGCAAAATCTTTCCGAATGATAAAAACTACTTTACTAAATCCAGCAGCAATGGCATCATAAACTGAATACTCCAATATTGTTTCTCCAGATGGTCCAAATGACTGTGTTTGCTTCATGGAGCCATATCTGCTTGCCATTCCTGCGGCTAATATTACAACTGTAGGCATATTTTTACATTTAGTTTAAAGCGGCGCAAAACTAAGAGAAAATATTTTTTGTGGAATAGATTATTGCTGATTTACCCTTAATAGCTCAACTCTTTTCATGACTGTTTCTACATTGCAATGATTCCAGATTTTCAAATCATATAATTTTGTAGGCATGCAATTCAGATATGCAAGACATACCAATCAGCTCCTAGCCATTCAGGATTTTTATACTACAATCTTAGGATTAGAAGTTTTAGGCAGATTCAATAATCATGAAGGGTATGACGGCATATTCCTTGGCCATGCCGGACAAAGTTGGCATATAGAATTTACAACTACTGCTGCAAGCATACTACATAATTTTGATGAGGATGATATTCTTGTATTCTATCTTAGTTCAAGTCAAGAAATTGACTTGATTCAGCAAAGAATGGAGGAGGCACATATCAAATCTATTATTCCAAAAAACCCTTACTGGCAGCAAAACGGAATCATGTATGTCGATCCTGATGGGCATCGGATTGTATTGACTTTGAAAAATATTATTATAAAAGGATTGGATGATTTATCTGTTCTTGCTGCGCAATGTGGGATAAAAACATGGAATGAACTACTACTCTATATAAAAAAGTTACCCTATGGTAGAAATGCAAACCGATCAGATTTTTCATTAGTACTTCAGGAAGGAAAAGGCACCTGTAGCTCAAAGCATGCATTTGTAAAATCAATAGCTGATAATAATGACATTCCTGAAATTAAACTCATGCTATGCATATTTCGAATGAATGAAACAAATACGCCAAAAATTGCTTCCATACTCACTTCAAATGACCTCCACTATATTCCGGAAGCTCATTGTTTTCTGCAAATTGGCAATGAAAAAATAGATCTAACTACACCACTTTCTGCTTATGCTACATTTCAACATGATATTATAGTTAGTATGCCTATAGAGCCAGATCAGGTCAAAACATGGAAGGACATATTTCATAAAGCATTCATAAAGCAATGGATGGTAGAGAACAATATCAATATGTCTTTTGAAAGACTTTGGCAAATCCGTGAAAGCTGCATTGCAGCTATGTAATTGAATGAAATTGTTTACGAATTATGCAATGGCTGGATGTATCCTATTTCTGAATTTTAATAGTTATTTAAATAGCATCCATTCATACAGATTTTTTCTGAAGTAAATAAGGTTTGCCCCTTCGGGGAATGATTAAGCACGGCTCATCATTGCGAGTGAAACGAAGCAAATAAAAAACATTAAAATCAATGTTTCAAACTATACAGAATCCAATTGGCATGTCCGCCCACCGCTCCAGCAACATGATATTGAGAATAGGGATTACGGGGCGATGTATAATAACATGTATAAACTCAAATTTTGCAGTTGAACTATCCAGTAAGACTTAATGGCGGTTTTGTATTTTCAATAAATTAGAAAAGGTTATCATACTATTGCCGTCTTTTGAGGGGAACACTCAGTTTTAGCACCATGTTTTCTACACAACTTCCCACTGCAAAGCAGTTGATTCTTAATGTTGCAAGTGTAGGACTGGGTTGCTTTTGAAGCGTTAGCTGGTTAAATAAACTCATTAAATTATAGGCAATCATTACCAATCTCATGGCAGTTCCTGTTGTACAAAAGTCATCTATACAAAATCCTTGTAAGCCAAAGTCTTCTTTTAATTCTTTTATTCGATTTTCTTCATCCCCTCTGCGTTTATACTGTTCCCAAATTTCAATTGCTGGTAATATTTGATTGGTTACAAAAGCATGGTAATGTGTTATGTAAACCTTCTCTTCCTCAATATCATCTAGTTTAAAAAGGCTAGTAATTTTTTTGCCTGTTACTCTTTTCCAACCAAATATCTTACAAAGTACTTCATTTAGTTTTACTACTGCTTTATGGCTAAATTTAAAACAATCTATCCATGTACTAACCCAAAAACTCTCTATTATATTTAAGGCTTCTATTTTATTATTACTCTTACTTTCTGGTAAACCCAATTCTAATAGTTTTTTACTAATTCCTGTTTTGTCTATTAACATTTTTATCTCTTGCATACCGCCCTATGGTGTTACCGATTTATCGCTATATTCATGTAGCAATCTCATACATCAAATTTAATTCATATTGGCTGCTTTACATTCAACTGCAAAATTTGGGTTAATAAAAAAAGACTGCAATAAATGAATAGATTACTATTCATTTATTGCAGCCCTATACTGAATTAAGTTTAATCCTTATTCAATTTTTAGAACTGAGTTTACTCCTTTACTACACTTAAACTATATCCTGTTTTTTTGTCCTTTATAAAATAGATACCTGGTTTATATTTGCTCATATCAATTATTCCATTTCCATTTATTTGCTTTTCAGATAGTAAAAGCCCATCACGATTTGTAAGGAGCACAGTTACATTTTCTGTGGTTTGAATATGCAATTCATTGAGAACTGGGTTTGGATATGCAGCTACCATACGTATAGATTCCACATTACTACTATTATTATTAATTCCCGGAGGGGCACTTATACTGATGGTTTTTACACCCGCAGCATTGGTCTGACTATTGGTAACATTTGGCGCTGTATTGTATTTCAAAACAACCGGGTTTGTAGCCCCATTGATTTGTACAGTTTTGCCCGTACTTGCTGTAGCTGCTACATTTACTACAATTATAAAATAGCGAGTTGAACCTGCCGGTAGCGATGAATATATATTTACACTGTATTGTTTTGGCGCAGCAAAATTTGGCACCACATAAGCTAAATAACTTGCTCCTATAAGTGAAGGCGTAGAATTTTCATAAACATATGCATAGCTAAGGTCATCAGCATCGTGGGTGCCAGATAATGTGAATTGGATATTGTTTGCTACCACATTATCCGTATTTACAACTGCCTTTAAAATATAAACAATATTGCTTGTACTACCTCTGGCAATATTTCCAGCTGCTACTGCATTTGAGCTGAGTGTAATATCCGCAGCCTGTATGGTTTGTAAACCTGCAGCACTGGTTTGATTGTTGGTAATATTTGGTTTTGTTGAAAAACCAAACACCACAGGATTTGTACCTGCAATGATTCTTACCGTTTTATTATCGCTGGCAGTATCTCTTACATTTACGCTAATGATAAAATAACCGCTATCATTAATATACATCTGTCGATAAACATTTACAGCATAAGTGGCAGGCGCATTTAGATTTGGAACAACATACCCAAGATATGTAGCACCGCTCAAACTTACTTGTGTAGGATTGTAATAAATATAAGCACCAGTAAGGTCATTGGCATCATGCGTGCCGGAGAGTGTGAATGTTACTTTGTTTACAATTGCTGACGAAGTACTCACTCTCATGCGTGTAGCTGAAATGATATTGCTCGTAGAGTTTTGGAATAAGGTATCTGCTGCAATGGTAGCTGAGCTGAGTGTAATATCCGCAGCCTGTATGGTTTGTAAACCTGCAGCACTGGTT
>CALAGJ010000185.1 GCA_937892395.1 uncultured Parafilimonas sp. | reverse complement strand
ACGGTTACCAGTTCATTGGCACCACCAAGGTTATTTACATCCTGAATTAAAATTACCTGCATGATTTTGCATTTTTACCCAATCCTTTTTAGACTTTCAACCCTTTTCGGGAATTAGGGTGGTTATAAAATTTGTTTATTTCAAAAGATCTGTTACATAAGGTAACAGCGCCATCTGGCGTGCTTTCTTTATGGCATCAGATACTTTACGCTGGTATTTTAAAGAGTTTCCGGTAAGTCTTCTTGGTAAAACTTTACCTTGTTCGTTTAAAAACTTCTTTAAAAATTCTATGTCCTTATAATCAATATAGCGCATGCCATATTTCTTAAAGCGACAAAACTTTTTGCGTGGCTTTTCGGTTTTTATGGCCGTTAAGTACTTGATTTCATTTTTTGCCATAATTAAGCCTCCGTATTTTCAGTTTCAGCAGATGATACGCCACTTCTCTTTCTTGCATTGTACTCCACGGCGTATTTATCGAGTACAGTAATCATGTGACGCATCACATTGTCGTCACGCAGAAGTTGAATCTTCAACTTCTCATTGAGGTCGGATGGCGCAGTATATTCCAGAACCCAGTAAATACCTGTAGTTTTTTTCTGGATAGGATACGCCAGTGATTTTAGTCCCCAGGGTTTGCTGTGCACTATAGTACCTGTGTGATCTGTAATAAAATCAGTGTACTTTTTCTGAGCGGAGCGAAACTCTTCTTCAGAAAGCACAGGGGTAAAAATCACCATCAATTCGTAATGTTTCATTTCCCTGTTTTTTTTAAAAAATAAATAAATGTTATAGATTCCTGAATAAATAAATTATTTCAGGGGGCGCAAATGTAGGTAGATTAAGGCAATTTTAGGGCAATGGGGGTTCTGATTATAAAAAAATCCCGCAACTAAGCGGGACTTTCACGTAATTTCGGGGTATGATTATGCGTTCTATGCTCGTTTCTTAGATAATTTACTCTTCAGATTCGCAGCTTTATTTTTATGTATTACTCCATTTTTTGCCAATTTATCAATCATTGCCACTACAGAAGGCAACTTTTCTCCGTAGGCATTGATATCTTCTAAGCCTTTGAGATTACGTATAGCATTACGAGTGGTTTTTCCTTGATAACGATTCCTGTCTCTGCGTTTAGCCGCTTGACGTGCATCTTTTTTTGTCGCTTTATGATTGGCCATAATTTTTCTAAATGGGGGGCAAAGATAGAAACCCATTTGAATAAAACAAGATTTTATCAATTTTTTTAAACAAACGGCTGATTTTACATTCTCAATTCATATTGTTTTTTTATACAGAAATAGAATTATTGTTATCCGAAAATAATGATCAAATTTGTCAATACATTATATGAAGTTCATATTGAACACAAAGCTTGGAAGTGTTTAAATACCTCATTTCAAAAATATTCGATCCGTTGTAATTTTAAAAAACATCATATATAAAAATGGCATTGGATTTAGAAAGTTTATTAGCTAATTGCTATTCATTATTATTCAGCAATTTTAAATCTGGTTGTGCATATTTATATACTTTAAAATAGATAGTTGTTTTCGTTTGATGAATACCATCAATTTCTGATATTCTGTTTACGAAGGCCACTAAATGGTTGTTGTCTCTGCACATTACATCCACTTCCAAATCATAATCGCCGCTTGTAAGTGCAAGAAAACTTACTTCCGGCATGTTTGAAATTTTATTAGCAACCATATCTTTCAGCGTAGCTGGTCTCACAAAAACAGCAATATGTGCGTAACTATGAAATCCTACTTTTTCAGGATCTATTCTGCCAATAATGCTTACCGTGCCATCTTCTAATAATTTATTTACCCTGGTGCGTATGGTACCAACTGAAACGTCAAGTTTTTCGGCCATGATTGTAAAGCTCATTCGCCCATCTTCTTGTAAACAGTTTAACACCTGAAAATCTAATTTGTCTAACATAATCATGTTTTAAAAGTAGCCAACCAAAAATATTTCTGTTTTCTATTAAATGTCATGCATCCTATTTCTACAACAATTTTTTACAAGTACATGTAAAAAAAGCGAAGCCCTAATATAGATTTTTACAGATAAAATGAATATAACGCTTTGCTACATCATTGTTTTATTCCATTTAGCACAGCATTTTTTTCTTTTTTATTGCAGTATTGCTATTTCAAAAAGACAAGTTAAAATTGGAAAAAAATAAAACAATGCTATTGTTTTCTATAAATATTTTATTTTGCATGTGCAATAATACAATATTTACAAAATTAAGTATGAAATACAGTCCGGTACATAACTATATAAATGGTAAGTTTATACCAGCTTCAAACTCAAAAACGCTAAATATTGTTTCTCCATTGGATGGGAATCTACTTTCCAAAGTTCCCCTTAGCAGTATTACTGATTTAGACTCAGCTGTACAAGCCGCCAAAGCTGCTTTTCCCCTTTGGAGTAAAATGCCCATCAAAGAGCGGGTACAGGTTTTTTTTCGGTATAAATATTTATTGGAAAAAAATATACAAGAACTGGCTGCACTTTGCAGCGAAGAGAATGGAAAAACCCATAGTGAATCTGTAGCCGAAATAGAAAAATGCATAGAGCTTACAGAGTTTGCTACTTCACTACCACAATTAGTAACGGGAGAAATCTTGGAAGTAAGCAGAGGTGTGGAGTGCAGAACGGAGCATGTGCCACTGGGCGTAGTAGCCTCTATTGTTCCTTTTAACTTTCCGGCTATGGTGCCCAATTGGACCATACCAAATGCCTTAGCATTGGGAAATTGTATGATTATAAAACCATCGGAGAAAGTACCGCTTTGTTGTGGCAGAATAGCAGAACTGCTTAAAGAGGCAGGACTTCCAGATGGTGTTTTTAACATTGTACATGGTGATAGTGAAATGGTGCATGCCATTTGCGATCATCCCGGTATTGAAGCTGTCAGTTTTGTTGGTTCTACAAAGGTGGCCAAACTTGTTTATCAAAGGGCCACATCAAATTTTAAAAGAGCGTTAGCCCTGGGTGGAGCAAAAAATCATTTATTGGTATTGCCGGATGCAAAGGAAGATATGACTGCTCAAAATGTTGCTGCAAGTATGAGTGGCTGTGCAGGTCAGCGCTGCATGGCTGCAAGTGCCATGATTGGTGTAGGAAATGTTGAACACATCATTGACAAAATTTGTGCAGAAGCAAAAAAAATTATTCCCGGCAAAAATCTGGGTGCAGTCATAAGCAAAGCATCAAAAGAAAGAATAGAAAAATATATCAGTGAAGCTGAAAATGATGGTGCAAAAATTTTAGTAGATGGCAGAAATACAGTTGTAGAAGGTAAGGAGAATGGATACTATGTAGGGCCTACTGTTATTGATTTTGTAAGACCTGAAATGAGTGTGGCAAAGGAAGAAATATTTGGGCCGGTTATCTCCATCATGCGCACAAATACTGTGGATGAAGCATTGGCCATTGAAAACGCCAATCCTTATGGCAATGCGGCCAGTGTGTTTACGCAAAATGGTGGATTAGCCAGATACATCATTGACCATGCCAGTGCTGGTATGATTGGCGTAAATGTAGGAGTACCCGTGCCACGGGAACCTTTTTCGTTTGGCGGATGGAATGAAAGTAAATTTGGGGTGGGAGACATTACAGGTAAAAGCTCGATTGAGTTTTGGACAAAGCTAAAAAAGAGTACTACAAAGTGGAATCCCGAAGCAGGAGTAAATTGGATGAGCTGATGCCGGGTTTATCTAAAAATGCAAACGACTGTTTCTTCCAACATCCAAATATGTATTACACAATAAATGGTTAAAGCAATTTATTTTTTTGTCAGTTAATATTATTTCAAATGAATACCACATTATCCCAAACACAAGAAATTTTGCAATACAATCTTGACTATACCCTTTTTTCTTGGAGCAAACAAAAAGGCATTGATCCCATTGCAGTTGAATATGGAGAGGGTGTATATCTGTATGATTACGATGGAAAAAAGTACATTGATTTTTCATCAGGATTAATGAATGTAAATATTGGACATGGCAATCAGCGTGTTACAAATGCAGTAGTAAAACAAATGCAGCAGGTTAGTTTTGTTACTCCATCCTGTGCCACAAAAGTGCGTGGGGAATTGGGTAAAAAGCTGGCAGAAAAAACACCCGGCACCCTAAATAAAACTTTATTTACCGTGTGTGGTGCCACAAGCATTGACAATGCAATAAAGCTTGCCAGATTATATACGGGCCGTCACAAAATCATTGCAAAATATCGTGCCTATCATGGTGCCTCTTATGCCGCTATGAGTGCTGGTGGAGACCCTCGAAAGCTGCAGAGTGATAGTCAACAATTGCCAAATATGATACATGTGGAAGATCCATATTGCTATCGTTGCCCCTTCGGGCAAAATATAGAAACTTGCCATTATGAATGCGCCAGCCATGTAGAAAGAGTGATAGAATTTGAAGGTCCTCAAAATGTAGCTGCCATATTAATGGAAGGAGAAAGTGGGAGTAGTGGGTGTATAAAATATCCTCCTGACTATTTTAAAAAAATACGGGCTCTTTGCGATAAGCACGGCATACTGTTGATTGTAGATGAAGTAATGAGTGGCTTTGGTCGTACCGGCAAATGGTTTGGTATAGAAAATCATGGGGTAGTGCCGGATATGATAGCAACGGCAAAAGGTATAACAAGTGGTTATCTTCCCTTTGGCGCTTTAATAGTAAGTGATAAGATTGCTGCTCATTATGACGATAAGGTACTCATGCTTGGCCTCACCTATTCTGCCCACCCGGTAGCTTGTGCAGCAGCTCTTGAAAATTTAAAAATTTATGAAGATGAACATTTGATTGAAAATGCTGCAGCTATGGGTAAGTATTTGGAGCAATGTGTAGCGGAAATGAAAGCCATGCATCCCTCTATAGGTGATTATAGAAATACTGGATTGCTGGGTTGTATGGAGCTTGTAAAAAACAGGGAATCCAAAGAGCCAATGGCACCTTTCAACGCCAATGCCACAGAAATGGCAGTGATGAATAAAGTGGCAGCAAAAATCAAAGAGTTGGGTATGTACACTTTTGTGAGATGGAATTATATTTTTATTGCACCGCCGCTCAGTATTACAAAAGAACAAATAGATGAAGGACTTGCCATCATCAGTCAGGCTTTGCATATTGCAGATGCTGAAGTGTACTAACTATTGAGGCTAATTTTCGCTGAATATCCATACAGCCTACATTTGCAATCCTTAAGTATGATAAATATTCAATTTCCAGATGGTGCATTGCGGCAGTATGAAGCAGGTAGTTCTGCATTAGATATAGCCAAGTCAATCAGTGAAGGGCTTGCCAGAAAAGTATTGGCAGCTGATGTAAATGGTGAAGTATGGGATGCCACAAGGCCCTTGCATTCAGATGCTTCATTAAAACTAATAACCTGGGATGATGCCTCCGGCAAAAGTACATTTTGGCATAGTAGTGCACACCTCATGGCCGAGGCCATTGAAGAACGTTTTCCCGCAACAAAATTTTGGGTTGGGCCTCCTATAGATAATGGATTCTATTATGATATAGACCTTGGCGATAAAAAAATTACTGAAGAGGATTTACAAAGCTTAGAAAAAAGAATGGGTGAGCTGGCCCGGCAAAACAATGCTTTCATCCGAAAAGAAACACCAAAAGAAGAAGCAATAAATTATTTTTCAGAAAAAGGAGATGAATACAAATTGGATTTACTCCAACATCTTTCTGATGGAAATATTACTTTTTATACCCAGGGTGGTTTTACTGATTTGTGTCGCGGTCCACACATCCCACATACAGGCTTTATAAAAGCTATCAAGCTGTTAAGTATAGCAGGAGCTTACTGGAAAGGTGATGAAAAAAACAAACAACTTACCCGTATTTATGGTATTACATTTCCACAGCAAAAAGAGTTAGATGAATACTTACTCATGCTGGAAGAAGCAAAGAAGAGAGACCATAGAAAATTAGGAAAAGAGCTTAGTATTTATACCATCAATGATGATGTGGGAAGTGGCCTCATTTTATGGATGCCAAATGGAGCTACCATAATTGAAGAACTGGAAAAATTAGCAAAAGAAACGGAAGATGAAGCTGGTTACAAAAGAGTGGTAACGCCACATATTGCCAAAGAAAATCTTTACCTCACCAGTGGCCATTTGCCTTATTATGCAGACAGCATGTTTCCTCCTATGGAAATGGATGGAGAAAAATATTATTTAAAAGCGATGAATTGCCCGCATCACCACAAAATATATGATGCAGAACCAAAAAGCTACAGGGATTTACCATATAGGCTGGCGGAGTATGGCACTTGCTACAGGTATGAGCAAAGTGGTGAATTATTTGGCCTGATGCGTGTGCGCTGCCTGCACATGAATGATGCCCATATTTACTGTACCAAAGAGCAATTTGCACAGGAGTTTAAAGCAGTAAATGATATGTATATCAAATATTTCAAGATATTTGGTATAGAAAAATATGTAATGCGCCTCAGCCTGCATGATCCTGAAAAACTTGGTCAGAAATATGTAAACGAGCCGGAATTGTGGTTGGAAACAGAAGAGTTGGTAAGAAATGTATTGATAGAAACTGGAGTGCCGTTTGTAGAAGTAAAAGGAGAGGGAGCATTCTACGGACCAAAGATAGATGTACAAATATGGAGTGCCATTGGTAGAGAATTTACATTGGCTACCAATCAGGTCGATTTTGCACAGCCCCGCAGTTTCAAACTGACCTATACCAACCAAAACAATGAGCCTGAAATACCTTTGGCTATTCATAGAGCTCCACTTGGCACCCATGAAAGATTTATTGGTTTTCTGCTTGAGCATTATGCAGGTAAATTTCCCACATGGCTTGCACCACTTCAAGTAAAGTTATTGCCCATTAGCGATAAGTTTTTATCCTATACCGAATTTGTATATAAACAAATGCGCAAAGCAGGTATCAGGGTAGAAATAGATAGCAGAAGTGAAAAAATAGGAAAGAAAATAAGAGAAGCAGAATTAAGCAAAGTGCCCTATATGATTATTGTAGGCGAAAAAGAAATGAATGAAAACAAAATCTCCATTCGCAGACAGGGAAAAGGAGATATGGGCATGCAGGGCGTAACTGACTTTATCACTGAAATAAAAAATGAAATTTCGGAACGAATTGGATAGTTACTTATTTTTGAAAAAATTCTCAACAAATAAAATTGAATGGCATTACAAAAAGGAAGATTTAATCCCAGGTTTAATAAACAACCAGAACCAGAGCATCGTATCAACGATAGAATAAAAGTACCCGAAGTAAGATTGGTTGGTGAAAACGTAACACCGGGAGTATATCCTCTTCAAGAAGCATTGCATATAGCAACATCACTGGAGCTTGACTTAGTAGAAATTTCTCCCAATGCAGCACCTCCGGTCTGCAAAGCCATTGATTATAAGAAGTTCCTTTACGAAAAAAAGCGAAAGGAAAAAGAAATGAAAGCCAACTCCAAACAGAGTGAGGTTAAAGAAATACGATTTACCCCTAGTACGGATGATCATGATTTTGATTTTAAGGCCAAACATGCTGAAAAATTTTTGCAGGATGGCAATAAAGTTAAAGCTTATGTACAGTTTAAAGGAAGGGCCATCATGTTTCAAGACAGAGGTCAGTTGCTTTTATTAAAATTTGCTGAAAGGCTTGCAGAAGTTGGTGCATTAGAAAGTCTTCCAAAATTAGAAGGCAAAAGAATGTTTGCCATTTTTGCACCCAAAGTACAGAAGAAAAAATAATATTTATTCTATAATTTATGAAAGAATGCCGTGGGCATTCTTTTGTTTTTGTCATAAGTTTTGTCATGAACATCATTCAGTCTAAGTATATAATATCCAGTCCAAAAGTGGAGGAATGCCCTTCATCAAAATTGCCTGAATATGCTTTTATAGGAAGAAGTAATGTGGGCAAATCTTCGCTTATAAACATGATATGTAATAATAGTAAACTGGCAAAAACATCTGCGGCTCCCGGCAAAACACAATATATCAATCACTTCCTCATAGATGCGCTTACTGGCACAAAAAACAGACAACAAAAACAGCAGTGGTTTCTTGTGGATTTGCCAGGTTATGGATATGCAAAAACGGCCCAAAGTAATAGGAAGAGTTGGCAAAAAATGATTAGCCATTACCTTACTGAAAGAAAGACATTGCTCAATACATTTATTTTATTAGACAGCAGACATTCACCACAAAAAATTGATCTAGAATTTGTAGATCAAATGGGCACATGGGGTTTACCTTTTACTTTGGTGTTTACAAAAGCTGATAAAGAAAAACCAGGTGCTGTATCCAGAAATGTAAAAGCATTTACAGATGAATTATTAAAAACATGGCAGTTTCTTCCACAGCAATTTATAACAAGTGCCATAAATAAAAGCGGTAGGCATGAGATTTTAGATTTTATTGAAACCTGCAATGCCAATGCACAGGGTGCATGATGCTCAAAACTTTATTTACTATCATCTAAAGACTAAACACGATTGGCAAGTATGGCATTTTGCCTTACTTTCACGCCCTAAAAAGCAGATAAAATATAATACATGGCTGAAGTAATATTAATGCCCAGGCTTAGTGATACAATGACAGAAGGAGTAATTGCCGCCTGGCATAAAAAGGTGGGTGATACAGTTGAAAAAGGTGACCTGCTGGCAGAAGTGGAAACAGATAAAGCCACTATGGAATTGGAAAGTTATAAAGCTGGTGTGTTACTACACATTGGAATAGCCCAAGGCGGCAAATTGCAGGTTAATGATTTGCTGGCCATTATTGGAAATGCAGGTGAAGATATTAGTAGTCATCTTTCCGGGGGCAATGATTCAGCACCAGCTGCACCACAATCTGCTACTGATGCAATTGAAACAGTTACCACTACAATCAAAGCAGCGCCTACCATGAATTTATCTGAAATGCAGGAAGTAGTTTTGATGCCAAGACTTAGCGATACCATGACAGAAGGTGTAATAGCCGGTTGGCAAAAAAATGTAGGCGATAAAGTACAAAAAGGTGATGTACTGGCTGATATTGAAACAGATAAAGCCACCATGGAATTGGAAAGTTATAAAGAGGGCATTTTATTATATCAAGGTGCAAAGGCAGGAGAAAAAATTCAGGTAAATGATCTGCTCTGCATTATAGCAGATGCAGCATTTGATATACAACCCATTGTAGCGGCAGCATCTATAAAAGGGAATGTTCAAAGTACAAATGGAACAGTATCAAAAGCTGACGCTAATACAACTGCAACCCCATCTGTGGCCATGCCTACACTTGAAGTGGATGATGCACCACAAGTGGTGAATGAAGGAAGAATACTGGCTTCACCCTTAGCAAAAAAATTGGCTAAAGAAAAAGGCGTGGATCTTAAATATGTGAAAGGTAGTGGAGATAATGGAAGAATCATCAAACAAGATGTGGATGGATATATACCAAAAGCTGTAGCTACTTTAACACAAGAAATACCTGCCGCATCCATATCAACAGAAAAGAAAGCAGATATAGCGCCTGCGGCAATAATAAATTATCCATCATCAGGATATACAGATACACCGGTAACTCAGATGCGCAAAACAATAGCACGCAGGCTGAGTGAAAGTTTATTTACTGCGCCACATTTTTACTTAACCATGCGTATTGACATGGATGCTTGTGTGGCAGCAAGAGAAAAGATAAATGAAACAAGTCCGATAAAAATTAGTTTCAACGATTTAGTGCTTAAAGCCGCAGCTATTGCATTGAAAAAACATCCTGCAGTAAACAGCAGTTGGATGGGAGATTTTATTCGTACAAATTTTGATGTAAATATTGGTGTGGCAGTGGCTGTAGAAGATGGCTTGCTGGTGCCGGTAGTTAGAAATGCAGATATGAAATCTCTGTCTGCCATAGCTGGGGAAGTAAAAAGCTATGCGCAAAAAGCAAAAGATAAAAAACTACAACCTGCCGATTGGGAAGGCAATACTTTTACAATCAGTAACCTTGGCATGTTTGGTATTGACGAATTTACAGCTATCATCAATCCTCCAGATGCATGTATATTGGCAGTAGGTGGCATAGCTCAAGTGCCTGTTGTAAAAAATGGCAATGTAGTACCCGGAAATATTATGAAGGTAACACTTAGCTGTGATCATAGAGTGGTAGATGGTGCCACCGGTTCAGCTTTTTTGCAAACCTTTAAAGGTCTATTAGAGCAACCATTACGAATGATGATATAAAAGGATAGTATTTGCAGATTATTTCAACTGCGAAGATGATTTTTCTATCATTAAGTTAAAGATTTCAACCTCAGTCAGGTTTTGAAAAATACTGGTTAAGATAATAGGCTTAATTTCTTTAGCTCTTTATTATAAGGTTTCTGTTGAAACTCAAATCCATTTATGCAGCGATTTTTGCGTTAGGGATTGCAGTGGAAATCCTTTTGTGAGAAACGAACAAAAGATTGGAACGGAAAGCCTGACCCGATAGGGGAACGCCCATTTCACCTTTTTTTTCAGGATTTGCATTTATATTTCTTCTTGCCTTTACCCTTGATATTGAAAATTCAGAATAAATTTCATCAAAGAAATTGTCGATTGTATCTTTCCCTTTTTTGTGGGAATTGCTCAACACCCATTTGTGCTTTGCTTCTCTAGTTTTGAACAAAAATTTCTTAGTCTTATTTGTTCCTCATCATTAAATTCATCTTTTGGATAAGAATTAAAACTTGATGTGATATTTAATGGTTTGAAAGGTGGGTCAAAATAAAAAAATGAATTAGATGATGCTTCTTTCAAAGTCGCTTCATAATCGCCACAAAGTATTTCAACTTTTTGTAATGCATCATTTACAGGTAAAATATTTTGCTAGTCACAGATAGTAGGTTTCTTATAATTGCCCATTGGCAAGGTATAACCATTACTTTTATTTACTCTATAAGGCCCTAAAATCAAGTACGATTGAGAAAAATAAACAAAGTGGCTTGACCGCTTTCTTCTTCTTTTCTTGTGTTGTATATTTCTCTTTTCTTGTAATAGTATTCTTTTTTTTGTTCGTCTTTCCCCTCAAGTCCGTGGAATTCGTTTTGTAAAACTTCAAGAATAGAAATCGGTTCTTTGGGTCTTGAGGCTATTGTTCTATATGTGTTGATTAGGTCTTCGTTAATGTCATTAATAACAGCTTTTTTTAGGTTTGGAAAATTATTAAGCATCCAAAATAGAACTGCACCACTTCCAACAAATGGCTCTATGTATGTGAAATTCTTATTGGCAATTACATAAGGTTAGGACTTTTCTATTTCCGCTATTAGTTGGGTTTTCCACTTGCCCATTTTAAAATTGGCTTTGCTATTTTGTCTATCCTATTAAAGTCTTTAAAATGGTTTTTGCTTTGTTTAATCCTTGCATTGCGAATGGATCGCTGTCGATTGTGTCCAGAACTTTGTCGCTAAGCCAAAGAGGATGCAAAGACTATTGTACATACTTTCAAATGTCCTCAACAGATGAGCTTATGACTATGGAGATAGGCTTTTTTGCGAAAACTTCCTATAACAATTGATTTGAACATTTCGCTTAAAAAAAAATTTAACGCCATGCTATACAGTGCCAACTAAATTTGCAAGCCTATCGATTGAAATATGAATTTAAAAGCATTGCTTGCCAAGCCATTTGCCAACTATATATTAAATAAGGTAAAGCGAAATATGGATACTGCTTTGCAAGATCAGGAGGCCATTTTGCAGCAGCTTATCAAAACGGGTAAGCAAACTTTATTTGGAAAAGACCATCATTTCGAAACAATAGCAAATGCCTCTACCTATGCAGATAGGGTGCCTATAAGAGATTATGAACAAATAAAGCCATATATAGAAAAAATAAAAGCAGGTCAGCAAAATATATTGTGGAAAGGCAAGCCCATCTATTTTGCAAAAACCAGCGGCACCACGAGTGGTGTTAAATACATACCTATAACAAATGATTCCATACCCAATCATATCAACACTGCAAGAGATGCATTGCTTTGTTATATGGCCGAATCAGGAAATTCCGCATTTGCAAATGGAAAAATGATTTTCCTTAGTGGATCACCAGAGTTGGAGCGAATAGGAGGCATACCCACCGGCCGTTTGAGTGGTATTGTAAACCATCATGTGCCAAGCTATCTCAGAAAAAATCAACTGCCATCATATACCACAAACTGTATTGATGATTGGGAAACAAAACTGGATAAGATAGTAGAAGAAACGATTGATCAGGACATGACCCTCATCAGCGGAATACCTCCTTGGATGCAAATGTATTTTGACCGCGTTACAGATATTAAGCAAGATAAAATAGCTAATATTTTTAAAAACTTTTCTATTTTAGTATATGGCGGTGTAAATTTTCAACCTTATAAAGCAAGGCTCTTTGATACCATCGGCAAGCAGATTGATTCTGTAGAAACTTTTCCTGCAAGCGAAGGATTTTTTGCCTTTCAGGATAGTCAACATGCAGAAGGTCTTCTGCTCAATACCAATTCAGGTATATTTTTTGAGTTTATACCTGTGGCAGAAGTATTTGATGAAAATCCAACAAGGCTTACGCTAAAAGACGTAAAAATTGGTGAAAATTATTGCTTAATAGTAAGTACAAATGCTGGTTTATGGGCTTATAACGTGGGAGACACCGTAAAGTTTATAAGCACAAATCCATACCGCCTTTTAGTAACGGGTAGAGTAAAACATTTTATTTCCGCCTTTGGGGAACATGTCATTGCCGAGGAAGTAGAGTACGCTTTAATGCTGGCAGCAAAAGAAGAAAATATTCATATTACAGAGTTTACGGTTGCTCCATATATATCTCAGGATGGAGGGGCAAGTTATCATGAATGGTTTGTTGAATTTGAAAATCAACCAGACAATCTAAAGGCTTTTGCAAAGAAAGTGGATAATAATCTTCGTCAGAAAAATGTATATTATGATGATTTAATCAGTGGAAATATTTTAGACATATTACACATCAATCCCATGCAAAAAAATTCTTTTATTGATTACATGAAATCGATTGGGAAGCTTGGTGGTCAAAACAAATTGCCAAGGCTGAGCAATGACCGAAAGATTGCCGATGCTATATCAGGCTTTATTATGCATGCATAAAATACAATACTTTTCCAAAAGTATAAATCGTTTAGTTTTAACACTATTAGTATCTCGTCATATTATATTTACACCCTTTTAGGGGAATACTATGAATAAATTATTTGCATTTATTGCACTTTGTTTTTGCATAACATCAAAAGCACAAACGGGGAAGCCAGCATCACTCGGTCATGAAATTTATATCACATCAAATTATAAAGACACACAGGTATATGTGGGCACTTACTATGGAAAGATACGCACCATCATAGACAGTGCTAAATCGGATGCTACAGGTCTCAGTTTTTTTTCTGGTCCAAATAAATGGACTAAAGGAATTTATTTTTTTGTAACCCCACAAAAAACAATTGAGTTTGAATTTTTAGTGGATGATGCGCAGCATTTTAGTATTGCTTTCAGCAATGCAAACCCGGGAAAACTAATTGTACGAGGCTCCGAAGACAATAGTGATTTTGCAGCGTACACAGATTTTCTCACAACCGTTTCCCCACAAATTACAGCATTGCAATCCAAACTATCAGCAGCAAAATCAAAAAATGATACCATAGAAATAAGGAAACAAATAAAAGTAAAAACAGGCTTACTTACGGATTATAGAAATGAACTCATAGCAAGAAAACCTGAAAGTTTATTGGCTCGGTTTCTACAAGTTGCAAATATTCCGGATGCCCCTGCTATTCCTGTAAGTGCAGATGGCACTGCAGACTCCTCTTATCCTTACAGATTTGTAAAAGAACATTTTTGGGATCACGTAGATTTTTATGAAGACTATTTACTACGTACTCCATTTTTTGAATCAAAGTTTGAAGATTATTTTAAATACTATGTATCTCCAAACCCGGATTCAATCATCACTGAAGTGGATTATATGTTGTATTCTGCTAGAGCTGGCAATGATATTTTTACCTATTTACTCGGTAAATTTACTGACCAGTATATCAATCCAAAAATTATGGGTCAGGACAAAGTGTTCTTACACCTTTTTCAAAATTATTATTTACAAGGAGATACCAACTGGCTGAATGACAAACAAAAGAAATACATATTTGACCGAGGTTACAGCTTGTTTGCAAATCAGCTAAACGACCCAGCACCACAATTAGAATTGACGGATACTTCCGGCAAAGCAGTGTCCCTATATAATATAAAAGCCCCCTATACTTTCATCGCATTTTGGGATCCACATTGTGGACATTGCAAAGAAAAAATACCTTTGGTTGATTCAATATATAAAGCAAAATGGAAAGCATTGGGTATAAAACTACTTGGCGTATGTGTGCAGGATTATTTAATAGATGACTGGAAGAAATTTATTGTTGAAAAGAATCTGGAAGGATGGACACATGCTTACCAAACAAAGGAGGCCAAAACAAAAGTTGAGATGAGTAATCAACCAACTTATCATCAGTTATATGATATTCAGCAAACACCAACTTTCTATTTATTGGATGAGCAAAAACATATAATAGCAAAAGGGCTTACACTGGAGCAATATGACAATATCATTACTACAAAATCAAATCAAACACAATTATCCAATCAATAAAAAAATCACTAATTCATGAGAGCTTTTCTTTTTACATTGGCTTGTTGTTGCATTATGTCTAATAATGCCAACAGTCAAAATTTATTTAGTTATGGTAATAAAAATGTAAGTGCCGCTGAGTTCTTAACTGCATTCAATAAAAACCCTGACACTACCGGAAACAGGGCAGATAAAATAAAAGATTATCTAACGCTTTATACCAATTTCAAATTAAAACTTCAGGCAGCATTAGATGCCGGTTTAAATAAGGATGAAAATCTGCAAATGGAAAGTGACAACTTCAAAGCTCAGCTTGCAGAAAATTTTATCAATCAGCAGGCAGATCAGAATCAGCTTATACAAGAGGCATTTACAAATAGTCAAAAAGATATTTTGGTGCAGCAGGTTATGGTCCGCATCACATCCCCACAAGATACATTTGCTGCAAGGGAAATCATTACAAAAGCTTATGATGAGCTTAAATCAGGCAAAGCCTTCAATGATGTTACGGTAAAATATAGCTCCGACCCTGCTACAAAAGCAGCACAGGGTTCATTGGGTTATATCACCGTTTTTACACTACCTTATGAAATAGAGAAAGTAATTTATGCATTACCAAAAGGCGGCTATAGTGCCATCTACCGAAGCAGCATAGGTTATCATATTTTCAAATATGCCGGAGATAGGCCGGCTTATGGTCGCAGAAGCTTTCAGCAATTGCTTTTTTCAACACCAGATTTTTTTACGGAAGAGCAAAAGAAAGCAGTAGCACATACTGCAGACTCTGTAAGTAATGCTATAAAAAATGGTGCGTTGTTTGGCAGCTTCTTGAGCACATATGGCACCGGGGAAGAGCAGTATGACCCCAATACTAGTTTTGAAATTTCTATTGGTCAGTATGCCCCAGATTTTGAAAAAGTAGTTTATGGTATTGCAAAAGCTGGAGATATAACGGCTCCGTTTCAAACAGCCTATGGATACAATATCATAAAGTTGGATAATATTATTTCTGTTTCCAGCGATATCAATGATATCATGAATTATGCATGGTTGCAAGAAAAAATTCAACAAGATGGCCGTTTAGATAAAGCAAAAGCAGATCTAATAAATAAATGGTTTATCGATACAAAATTTAAACCTGCTTCCATTGATATGAATGCATTAAAAGCATACGCAGACAGTGCATTATCTAATGAAGATGGTAGTATGCCAAAATCCATTAAGGGCATTACGCCAACCACTACTTTATTTGAATTTGCAAAACAAAAAGTTACTGTTAGCGATTGGTTACAGTTCTTACAAAATAGCCAGGTTATAGAAGCTGATTTAGCCCAATACCAAAGCCTTATGGAAGAATTCAAAAAAACATCTTGCAACAATTATTATAGAACACATATTGAAGATTATAACCCTGCTATCGTGGGTCAAATGCAGGAATTTAGTGATGCCAACATGCTCTTTGCAATCATGGATAAGCAGGTATGGAGTCGTGCAGCAGAGGATAGTACAGGCTTAAAGAATTACTATGAAGCACAAAAAAACAAATATTTATGGCAACCGGGTACTTCTGCTATTATCATTAATGCATCTGATGAAAATACTATCACAGAGGTAATGAATAAGGTAAAAGCAAACCCCACAGCATGGAGATCTATTTGTGAGTCTTATGGCAGTGCGGTGCAGGCTGATAGCAGCCGATTTGAAGATGGTCAATATCCCGTTGCACAACAGATTACAAAATCAAGAGGCTATATGACAAAACCTGAAATTAATGAAAATAATAACGCTTGGACGATGCTCCTGATTACGGACATTTACAATACGCCATCACAAAGAAGTTTTGATGAAGCAAGAGGCATGGTGATCAATGATTACCAACAATTATTAGAGGCCAACTGGCTTACAGAATTGAAGAAAAAATATCCGGTAAAAATTAATGCTGCAACATTAAAGGGTTTATAAACTATTTCACTTTGAATAAATATGCTCCCGGTATCCATAAATATCGGGAGTTTTTATTTTACCAAAATTTTGCTTTCCTAACAGTCCTTATCAAGTAATACCAATTTAAAGGTATGTCCAATTTTTTTTTTTGTAACTAAAAACAAAATTTCTTAGAAAATTGGACTGATCTCAAAGCTTTTTTTAGCCTTTCAAATACTTATTCATATAGGGTTTCGGCCATATCGCTTGTGGCAACCACAATAATCTTACCAAATGGGACGTTGGTAAAACAAAACCTGAATATGCACATAGTGCGAAATGGATAAACCCCTATTTTGCGCACAGAAAAAATATTCGATATTCAATATGTCTTTGAGTCAGTCTATACAGCAAAAATTATTGCAGCGCTTATCGCCGCAACAAATTCAGTTGATGAAGCTGCTACAAATTCCTACGGCCAATTTAGAAGAAAGAATAAAAGAAGAATTGGAAGAAAATCCAGCTTTGGAAATGAATGATGAAGATGGAGACGACAGTTTTTCGGAAGATAGTAAAGACGAATTTGATAATGATGGTGACGATGATTTTGATAAGGATGGTAGCGAAGATGAATATGAAAATCTTGATATTTCTGAATATGTATCAGATACAGATGATGAAATACCTGACTATCGTACCAGAGAAGATAATTATGCCGGGGATGAAGAGCCACGATCCAATCCGGTAAGGTTGGAAAATACATTTCACGACCTATTAGTAGCTCAGCTCGGCATGCTGAATTTGGATGAAAGGGATAACAAAATAGCAGAGCAAGTAGTAGGCAGTATAGATGATGATGGCTATCTGCGCAGAGAAACTTCTTCTATTGTAGATGATCTTGCATTTAGACAAAATGTGGAAGTATCGGAGCAGGAAGTAGAAGAAATGATACTGCGTGTACAAAAATTTGAACCGCCGGGAGTAGCAGCAAGAAACCTCAGAGAATGCTTGCTGCTTCAATTATTGTTTATACAAGACGAAGGAAAAAATGTAGCTATTGAAATAAAAATTATTGAAAAATATTTTGACGAGTTTACAAAGAAACATTACGAAAAAATACAGCGTAGTTTAAATTTGGATGATGAGGATTTTCGTAAAGTCATGCAAACCATATTACGATTAAATCCCAAGCCGGGAGGCTATATTACTGAATCAAATAAAGCAGAAAGCTACATAGTACCCGATTTTTTTATATTGAATAATGCAGGAAAATTAGAGCTTACGCTAAATGGAAGAAATGCACCGGAACTGCGTGTAAGTGAGGGTTACAGAGATATGCTCAAAGACTATGATAAAGGAAGTCAAAAAGATAAAAGACAAAAAGAAGCCGTGCTTTTTATCAAGCAAAAAATAGATGCGGCCAAATGGTTTATTGATATGATCAAACAGCGTCAACACACACTTTTCAGTACAATGACTGCCATCATGAATTATCAAAATGATTTTTTCCTTACAGGAGATGATACAGAAATGCGGCCAATGATATTAAAAGATATTGCTGAAATAACCGGGTTAGATATTTCCACAGTAAGCCGAGTGGCCAATAGTAAATTTGTACAAACAGAGTTTGGCACTTTCAGGCTTAAATATTTTTTTAGTGAATCATTAAGTACGGATAGTGGGGAAGAAGTAAGCACTAGAGAAGTAAAAAAAATATTGAGTGATTTAATAGGGTTTGAAGACAAGAAAAAACCCCTGAGTGATGAAAGCCTTACAGAACAGCTACAGGAAAAAGGATATAATATAGCACGTCGTACAGTGGCCAAGTACAGGGAGCAGTTGAACCTACCCGTGGCCAGATTAAGAAAGGAGTTATTATAAGCAGCATAGCAAAAAAATGAGTAATCCTATTACAGCAGCAGAACCAAAAACTATATTATGGCCGGCAAAAATTATTTCCTATTTGCTGCATCCATTGTTTATCCCAAGTTTTGTTTTTTTCTGGTTGCTTTGGCGTTTTCCCTACATGTTTGCGGGTATATCAGAAAAAGCATTGTGGGCCAGAAAAATCAATATAATATGGACTACAGCTTTCTTTCCTGCATTTGCCATATTTTTATTGTGGCGTTTAAAATTTATTGAAAGCATCTATTTACGTACTGCAAGAGAAAGGATTGCACCATTCATCATCACCATGATTTTTTATTGGTGGATGTGGTACCTCAGTCGCAACTTTACAGATCAACCTTCCGTACTTCGGTTTTTTTATTTTGGCATTTTCCTTACAACCGTATTTGGTCTCATCATCAATAATTTTCTAAAAATAAGTTTGCATACTATCGGGGCCGGGTCTGCTGCTGCTTTTTTTATAATCACTTGTTTTTATTATCAAATCTATCTTGGGGCAGATATGGCTATTGCCTGTATAGTAGCAGGCATAATTGGTTCTGCAAGAATGATATGTGCTGCGCACAATGCAGCAGAAATTTATACAGGTTTTATTGTGGGCATTATTTGTCAGATAATTGCTTTTTTTATCATGATGTAATACAAAATAATACCACTGCTTCGATACTGCTTCCTACTTTTACCGCATGCAGCATATTCAAGAAGCCATCATTGATTTATGTAAAGTTGCTCAACTGGATATACCCATCCGCATTGAGAAACTGCCTGAAAGTGGTGGATATAGACAATATTTTAGGGTTTATTTTCCAATGAAAACACTTATTGCTACCTGGAATGATAATATAAGTGAGAACAGCGCATTCCTTTCTTTTACAAAGCATTTTGCGGAAAAAAAACTACCTGTGCCCAGCATCATTGCAGTGTCCGATGATGCGCAATTGTACTTACAAAATGATTTGGGAAGCCACTCATTACTTCAATCATTAGAGCAGCACGGACACAATCATTATATCTATCATCTTTTTGAAAAAAGTTTGGAATCATTGGCATCAATGCAGGTGCTGGGGCATGAAGGTTTTAACTATGAAAACTGTATAACAGCACATGAATTTGGCAGGCAGGCTATACTTGCTGATCTACTTTATTTTAAATATTATTTTTTAGATACACTACGCAAACCTTACGATAAGCAGGCTTTGATTGATGATTTTGAAGCATTAGCTACATATCTAACCAAAACAGAGTATAGATATTTTATGTTTCGTGATTTTCAAAGTAGAAATATCATGGTGCAAAATGAGGATGTATTTTTTATAGATTATCAGGGCGGTATGCTGGGTGCTCCCCAGTATGATGTGGCCAGCCTTTTATGGCAAGCCAAAGCAAACTTGAGTGCCGAGTGGAAAGCAGATTTATTGCGTCATTATATAACTGCATTTGAAAATGTTTTGAACAAGCCAATACAGCAAAATATATTCATAAGCCAATACAATGGTTACGTACTCATCCGTCTATTGCAGGTATTGGGCGCTTATGGTTTCAGAGGTTTATTTGAGCGGAAAGCACATTTTTTATCCAGCATTCCCTTGGCCTTGCAAAACCTCAAACAATTCATTGCCCATCATAGTGTAGGCATCATCACACCAGAATTAGATAAAATATTGTTATGGCTTGCTTCGGATGAAATGATAGAAAAGTTTACACCCATAAAGGCAGATGAACATTCAAAACTTAAAGTAACCATACAGAGTTTTTCTTATAAAAAGGGATATCCCAAAACGGATAATGTACATGGAGGGGGGTTTGTATTTGACTGCAGAGGCATTTTAAATCCTGGTAGGTTTGATTTGTATAAAACATTGTCCGGAAAAGATAAATCGGTTACAGATTTTTTAGAACAGCAAACACGTATGCCGGAATATTTGAATAGCGTATGGGATATTATTGATATCAATATTGAAGATTACTTACAGAGAAATTTTGACACACTCCATATCAATTTTGGCTGCACCGGTGGACAGCATAGAAGTGTATATGCAGCAGAACAAACTGCCAGACATTTGAGAAACAAATACAATCTACAAGTTAATGCAGTGCATTGTAATCAGGAAAATTGGGTAACAGAAATTAAACCTAAACATGCCAAATAAAGAAATAGCTACAGCCATGATTTTATGTGCAGGTTTAGGTACTAGGCTCAAACCCTGGACAGACAAGCACCCTAAGGCATTGGCTCCAGTCAATGACAAATCATTATTAGAAAGAAATACAAAGTGGTTGCAGTCATTTGGCATTGATCATATTGTGGTGAATGTGCATCATTTTGCAGACCAAATCATAGAAGCTATTCAAAATAATAGAGGATGGGGAAGTCATTTTATAGTAAGTGATGAATCCGATGAAGTACTGGAAACAGGAGGCGGACTTTTAAAGGCAGCGCCACTATTGAAAAACAAACAGCATTTTGTATTGATGAATGTTGATATACTCACCAATTTTCATTTAGACTTAATGATGGATCAGCATATAGCCACAAATGCTATGGCAACCTTGGCTATTACAAATAGAGCCACATCAAGGTATTTATTATTTGATGATCAACAGTCACTTTGCGGATGGATGAATACAAAAACAAGTGAAGAAAAAATCATAGTGCCTCATGACACCTTAAATAGAAAAGCTTTTAGTGGAGTACATATTATCAATTCAGCCATATTTAATGAAATCAAATTTCAAGGTAAATTTTCAATGATTGATCTTTACCTTGATTTATGCAAAAATCATCTCATATCAGGCTTTGATCATAGCAATGATTTATTTATAGATGTAGGCAAGCCGGAGAGTGTAGAACAAGCTGAAAGAATGTTTGAATAAACACTGAGTCATTTATTTATTAATCCAAAATTGAACTCAATACCCAAAAACTTTCTGCCTCATTGAGAGATATGTACTGGCATCCTGCTTTTCACCCTGATAAATGCTAATAAGTGCATTCAGTATGGTTGGATCATTGGGGTGAGCTGCAAGAAATTGTTTGAGCAACTGAATACCTTCCTGTTTATGTGCTGTGCTGTATAATCCGATAGCATAACTATACACAAATTCAGCATCATTTTTATCTATTTCATAAGCCTTTTTTAAAGATGCAATACCTTCATCTACTTTATTTTTTCTGATATACCAATATCCCAAAGCCTGCCGCAGACCTGCATTTGAAGGAAATTTTTCTATGCCTGCATCTAAATACAACTTACTATTATCTTCATTTTTTACTGCTCTATACAGATCTGCAATATTGAGGTATAACGCTTGAAAATTTGGATAGCGCTTCAATCCCATTACATAGTACTTTTCTGCTTCTTGATACTGACCAAGCTGAGTATAAATAACACCTAAATTTAAACAAGCTTCCGGTCTGCTCCCCATCGTTTTCTGCTCTTTAATGTATGCTGCTATGGCCTGATCAAATGCAGTTTTGTTTACTCCTGTCAATTGGCCCTGCACCGAAGCCAGAATACGTGCAGCCTCCATCCTAATAGTGGGTGCAGCATCTTGTAGCAATGGCATTAGGTAAGTGCTCACTTGATCTGCGGGAAAATTTCCCAAGTTCTCTAATGCCCTATACTTTAATAACTCATTGGGGCTTTCTAAATTTTTTTGTATTTCCTGTATTACTCCGGCGGTAGGATATTGTGCAGCATATCTAAAAGATGTGGCCTTCATGATATCCGGATATTGTGCTGCCGTAAGTAGTTTATTGTACTGTATATATGCAGAATCTTTATATGCTCTAATAGCATGCAGTATGCTGCCGTAGTGCGCTGGTTTTTGTGGTAGCTGAGTACCATACCACGTATTAAAAGCAGCAATGATATTTTGTTTGTTTTCATTATTATGACATTGCGTACAAGCATCTGGGCTTCCAATAGTGGCGCCAAGATCCGGACGTGGTATGCGAATACTATGATCTACCCTATAATCAATTTGCATATAATTTTTTCCGGGCATGTGGCAGCTTACGCAAGATGCACCAGTTGTATTAACCTGGTGATGGGTATGTGAAGGCTGGTCAAATTTTTCTGGTGAATGGCATTGGCCACAAAGCAGATTTCCGGGCTGTATTAATGCTCCACTGTGCGCATTATGACAGTTGCTACAGGTTACTCCTGCTGCGTACATTTTACTTTGCAAAAAAGAGGCATGTTCATAGTCTTCTTCTTTTTGCTGACCATCTATGTAAAAGGCCTCAGGCCCTGCATTATCCGGAATATGGCTCCACATGATGGCATGTCCAAAACTATACTCATCAGTAGTAGGTATGCTGCGGCTATGGCATCTGGCACAGGTTTGTACCTGCAAATCGTGTTGCTTTGGTGTGGTACGTGCTGCTATGCCTGTTTCTTTATTCATTACCCAGCTCACATTATCTTCTTTTAAAGAAAATACAAATCCTTTATACAAATCTTTTGATGATTTATTTTTTGTCCATGCCAAATGTTTGCTGGCTGGTCCATGGCAACTTTCACAGTTTACGCCCATAGCAGCATAAGTTGTTTTGAATGTATTTGCTTCAATGTCAAAATTTTGTTTCAAACCAGTAGTATGACAATCGGCACACATATAGTTCCAGTTCTGATTATAATGCTGCCAAAACAATTCGTCCGTAGGCTTAATGTCTTCATTGCCATACAAATGAAACCATCTTTGTCCACCTGCATCTGCGGGCCTTGTATCCCAACAAAAAGGTAGCACCTGCTTTCTTCCATCATCAAAATTGACAACATATTGCTGAAGGGGGGTGTATCCAAATGTATATGCAATTTCAAATTCCTTAGCAGCACCACTTGTGTCTATAGTACTTGCAAAAAATCTATTCCCTTTTTTATAAAATGTAGTCACATTTCCAAAATAATTAAATGAGCTATTGTTGAAATTTGCTTTTACAGTTTTGTCCGTTGCACTATCCATTGCTTTTACATGATCACTTTTCAGAAAATCATTATACGCTGCAGCATGGCAACTCTGGCAAGTATTGCTTCCTGCGTAGGTGGCAGCGGATGCATCCTCAGACTTATCGGTACAACATACCCACACTGTAAGTGCAATAAGAATTGTGGAGCCTATGATAATTTTTTTCATTAATTTTTTTTAAATCATCGCCTTCGGCGAATCATTTTAGTCGGACTATTCAATACATATATCATCATAACTGTACCACACAGATTTTTTGCTATTGTCATTGCATGGAATGATTGTAAAACTTCAAAAAATTGGATGGGCAAACTTGCTGATGATTAATATTCAATATCCAGATTAAGTCTATTTTTTAGTTCGATTAACAAAGGATAATCCTGTGCCAAATGATCAAAGCGCTGCTTACTATTTAGCAATATTTGTAATGGCACCTCAGCAGTAGAAGTTTCTTCTACCACTATTTTAAATCTTATGCTATTGTTGTTGAATGCATTAAAAATAAGGTCATTCAACATGGTCTTTTCCTGCTCAATAAATTTTTGTTGTGTAAGCGATTTTACTTTTACGGTATATGCATTATCTGCTACAATTTCGAGATCAGCAGTTTTAAAAGTATTGGCTGCGGTATGCTTTTGCTGTGTTTCCAATTGTTGTCCATACTGTTGCCACAACTCACGAAGCCTTGACAGAGTAAGGGCTTCCGCTTCTTTTATTTCTTTTATTTCATAAGCAGCCCCATATCGGTCTCTTAAATTATCCAATAAACTTTTACCATTTGATTTTTGGGTTGTGTATTGTTGAACAATTGTTTGTGCTTTTTTTTCTTCCTTCGGAATGATTGAGTTGGCTTGTTGTACAGGTTCTGTTTGAATCTTTGCAATAACTTTTTGTTCTTCAACAATTAGCTTAGCAGGTTCAGCAGCAAGTGCTTTTTTAATTTCTATGGGCAGTACCTTTCTGGATCGAACTATTGCAGTAGATTGTAGCTTTTTTTGCTGTACAATTTTTTGATCTGTAGTGCTAAGCGCAATGGCTTGCTGCAAATAGCAAAGCTTAATGAGTGTAAGCTCGGTATGAAGTTTCTTATTTCGTGCAGACCTAAAATTTATTTCCGCTTCATTCAAAATATTCAAAGCACTAAGGCAAAATGCCTGCGATGCATTGGCCGCTGTTTCTTTATACTTCAATTCAAATCCTTCCACAATTTGAAGCAATGCCAATGTTTTTTCATCTGATGCTACAAGTATATTTCGAATAAATTCTGCAAATCCATTCAGCAGTTGATCGCCTTCAAATCCCTTATTATTTATTTCATCATAGAGCAACAATGTGGCAGGCAAGTCTTCTTGCTGCAGGTGTTCCATTAATTTAAAGAAGTACGCATCATCCAAAATATTTAGATGCTCTAATGTATTTGTGTAAGTAATTTCACCATTTGAAAAGCTTACGATTTTATCCATGATGCTCAGGGCATCCCGCATACAACCTTCACTTTTTTGTGCTATTACTTGCAGTGCAGTTCGCTCTGCTTCTATATCTTCTTTTTTGGTTATTGCTGCTAAATGATCTACGGTATCTTTTAGAGTAATGCGTCTAAAATCAAATATCTGACAACGGCTTAAAATGGTTGGTAATATTTTATGCTTTTCTGTAGTTGCCAAAATGAAGATGGCATAATGAGGAGGCTCTTCTAATGTTTTTAAAAATGCATTAAAGGCACTACTACTCAGCATGTGTACCTCATCTACAATATATACTTTGTATTTACCTGCCTGTGGTACAAAGCGCACCTGTTCTACTAAAGATCTTATATCATCCACAGAATTATTGCTGGCCG
The DNA here is from genome assembly GCA_937892395.1 of uncultured Parafilimonas sp. Classification (GTDB taxonomy): domain Bacteria; phylum Bacteroidota; class Bacteroidia; order Chitinophagales; family Chitinophagaceae; genus CALAGJ01. The sequence goes on along the minus strand of CALAGJ010000185.1, from coordinate 13,290 downwards.
CATCCAGCTCATGTATATTCAGCGAAGCGCCATCATTAAAACTCATACAACTATTGCAATGGTCACAGGCTTCACTATCCGGTTGTAGATTTTCACAGTTTATGGTTTTGGCTAATATTCTTGCACAGGTGGTTTTGCCCACACCCCTTGGGCCACAAAATAAAAATGCATGTGCCAGTTGATTTTGACGGATTGCATTCTTTAATGTGGTGGTAATATGCTGCTGACCCACAACCGTATCAAATGTTTGAGGTCGATATTTTCTGGCAGATACAATAAAATTATCCATACCGCTGCAAGGTAAGCATAAATGGGCCGAATTAATAGGCTCTGTTGATGAGAAAATTTTGATTTTATCAGAGTAAATATTTTACCTTTACACACCGCTGCTTTTTGATAGTAAAAGATTTTATCAGACTGTTATTTGCCTGTATTCTTAATAATATGATGACATATTGAATACCATGTATTTATCTTTTTTTAATATTTCATTTGGTTGGTTTTGAGCAGGCATCAAATTAATATTTATTCATTTTTAAAATATACACAATGCTAAAAATTAGACTATTAACTGTAGCAATTTGCCTTTGCTTTGCAATTCAAGTATCAGCGCAAAATTTTTCAAATATTTTAGGAAAAGCCGATCCTCGAGAATTTGGTAATACTATAACACAACAGTTGGATAGCACTTACTTGGTTGGGGGGAGTTATAGAAATAGTTTTTATGGAAAAGATTTTCCTGCCTGTATTCATCTTCGAAAAAACGGATCTTATGATTGGGCCCGCCAATACAATTTACCCGGACAACCGGATGCCGAAATTCAGTACGTAGAAGCGGTAAGAAATACAACTGGAAATAAGGATGGATATATTGCCTTGATTGGCGCATCATCCAGCATTTTTGTGGCAAGGCTCAATAATAATGGTACAGTGGCATGGGGAAGAAAACTTACCAAAGCAAGTCCCAGTATGCTGGTGCAAAGAATAAAACCGGTATATAGTAGTGCCACATCTACTCCATCATTTTATGTGCTGGCAAGTGATTACAATTCAGATGAACAGCTAGTTATAAAACTAAGTGCAACTGGTACTACAATTTGGCAAAAAAGAATAGGACATAACACAACAGGAAATGAATATATTTTTAGGGATTTAAAAGTAACTTCAGACAGTGGATGTGTGATTACGGGATATGTGAGCGAAGGTGGACTGAGCAAACCTGTAATTTTTAAAATGAGTAGTACGGGCTCGGTAACGCTGGCAAAAGTCTATGACTTTTTTAGTACAGCTTATAGTGGAGGCTTTGGAATAGCACCCACCACAGGAGGATATGTAGTAACAGGTGAAGAGAACAATGGGGATGATAACCTTACCTTTAAAGTAACCACGGCCGGGGCAATAACATGGGCCTATAAATATACGAATGTAGGTGTGAATGAGTTGAATGGACAGGCTGTTGTATCTGATGCTGCTGGAAATATAATTGTAGCCGGAGCAAACTATAACCCCAGTGTGTTAAATGATGCTTTTATAATGAAATTGAACTCTTTAGGAACAGTAACTTTTGCCAAAGAATACTATGGTCATAGTGATGTAAATGATTTAAAACTCACCATACAGGGTGGATATGCATTTGCGGGCACTTCAGATCCAAGTAATGTATTGTCCGATATATATGTTGTACATACAAACTCAAGCGGCAATCTGGCATCAGCATGTCAACCGGCATCAATTACTTATACTCGTGTATCGCCTGAATTTAATTCTGTTGTAAATGCATCCTATTATGTAGGCAATAGCGCACTTACAAATAGTAGTGTGATCATCAATTCGCCATCCATAACCACGGAGGAAGTAAGATGTGGCACAGCTGCACCTGAAACTATAATAGCGGATAAAGTGATGCATCAACTTCAAAGCTATTTTGCCAATAGCAATACACTACAGGTTACATTAACATCGAATGCTACTGACAAAGAAAAATATGAGGCAAAACTGATGAATATGCAAGGTGAAATTGTAGGGCTAAAACAAATTTCAGCAAATGTAATTACCACATTTCAACTACCTGCTGTACAGTCTGGTCTGTATGTTGTAACAGTAAGCCTTAGGGGCCAATTAGTTGCTCAACAAAAATTAATTTATACCAAATAAGCTTTGTTGAAAAATAGGAGGGCCCAGCCGCAGGCGGGGCCCTCCTATTGTATTAATATGCTCCAATAAAATTCAAACTGTGTACCAATATTCAGTACCCATTCATTGATAGCAGCATAATATAGGAAATCATAATTTCTAAAGTACTTATTCCTTTTTATATTAAAGAGTGATTCAATTACAGGGACCCGTTATCACTATAATTAGTTTCTTTAGCAATGATCTTTTAATTATGCACCAAGTTAGTTTTTAGTGTACCAATTTGCTGATTCACATTTAATTTTCCGCCTTCCTTTGTAGTCTGCGCCAACGGTATTTCACTGATATGATTTATTGAAATGCTGATTGGCCCTTCCTTTTGCGCAGCAAATGCATCACCCGGTATTTTCAATCCACCATCTGATATGCGGAGATACAGATCGGCATCATCAGTATCAAAAGAGGTATCACTAATATTTACCGATAATTCATTGCCTGCAAGGCCACCTACTATAGCTATAAAAACATCTTCCTGACTTATGCTTTGTGGCAACTCAGTTTTGCAGTACATGTTTTGCCATTGGAACTTATTGGCATATTGTTTACCATCTATACCAGTAAATAATATTTCGTGATTGCCATTTAATTGATTGTAGGATATAGTCTTAGCATAGTACGCACCCATACTTTCTGTACTATCTAAATGTAAAGGCATACTATCAAACCTTATTTCACTTGGCTTATTTAAAATCAATGTAGTGCCGTTAGGCCCCGCAAAACGAAACCTCAACACCAGTTCGGCATCATTCTTTGCATCCTGTGTAATTGAATACTCAAAATAGATGGTTTCTTGATTCACATCTTTGCTATTCCCAATTTCTTCATCGCATGAAGTTAGTAGAAATATGGTACTGCATAAAATTGACACAAGTATTTTTTGCATACATTTTTATTTACTAATTAATGCCTAAGAATTGAAAAGGTATTTGTTAAAAAAAATAATTGCAGATTGATGAATAAAATGTTTCGAAGAGATATGAAGAGGATATACTTTCGCATCGAAATAAAATGATAATGAAAGTAGCTGTGGTGGGTGCCACCGGGTTAGTAGGCACAAAAATGCTTCAGGTGTTGGAAGAAAGAAATTTTCCTGTTTCGGAAATTATTCCTGTAGCATCTGAGCGGTCGGTTGGCAAGGAAATTATATTTAAGGGTAAGGGATATAAAGTAGTCAGTATGGATGATGCTATAGCACAAAAGCCGGCTGTTGCTATATTTTCGGCTGGTGGCAGTACCAGTTTGGCCTGGGCACCAAAATTTGCGGAAGCAGGAATTACCGTCATAGATAACAGTAGTGCCTGGCGGATGCATCCTGATATCAAATTGGTAGTGCCTGAAGTAAATGCAGATGTGCTCACAGAAAATGATAAGATAATTGCAAACCCAAATTGTAGTACCATACAAATGGTAGTTGCATTAAATCCATTGCATCAAAAATATACCATCAAGCGGGTGGTTGTAAGTACGTATCAAAGTGTAACCGGTACAGGCAAGGCAGCAGTTGATCAATTGATGAATGAGCGAAAAGGTGAAAATGGACCTATGGCTTATAAATATTCCATTGACTTAAATGCTATACCACAGATAGATGTTTTTTTAAACAATGGATATACGAAAGAAGAAATGAAAATGGTGAATGAAACTGCTAAGATTATGCGTGATGAAAGTATTCGTCTCACTGCTACTACTGTTCGCATACCCGTAATTGGTGGCCATAGTGAAAGTGTAAATATTGAATTTGAATATGATTTTGAGATAGATGAAATAAGGGATTTGCTGCGCAATGCTCCCGGTGTAATTGTACAAGATGATACGGCTGCGCAAATCTATCCAATGCCTTTATGGGCGCATGATAAGGATGAAGTTTTTGTAGGACGCATACGAAGAGATGAGACACAGCCCAATACATTAAATATGTGGATAGTGAGCGATAACCTTAGAAAGGGAGCAGCTACAAACGCTATACAGATTGCTGAATATCTTACAGCAAATAGCCTCTTATAAGTTGCATCACAAAATAATTTATTTATTGTAGGTATCCCAAATCCAAGTTACCATTTGCCGGGCTGAGTGGGTATTATTAAACTGATTTTCCATGCATGTTTTTCTTTTTTGAAAATCATTTTCATCAAAAGGCTTTTCAAATAAACGGGGTAATAATTCAACCAATGCTACCGCATCTTCAGCTATTGAGCAAGTGGCATCCACACCAAGGCCACTCACCATATTTTTATTAACAACACAATGCCTCCCATTGTAGAGTGCATTAAGCAGTTTTATTTTAATGCCTGTATTACTAAAAGACGGCAATACATTGATATGTGCTTTTGCAATCATTTCCTGCATTTGCTGCTCTGTAGGATTTGCTACCAAGCAAGTGTGAATATGCTGATGTGCTTTGTCTTCTAATGCAGCCGATGGATTTTTTCCTGCAATGACCAAAGGCGTTTCAATCTTTGAAAAAACCTCGTCTAAAAGCCAATGAGCCACCACTTCATTTTCCGGCACTTCTAAATTGGCTTGATACAAGCAATAAGTACCCATACCTTGCAGTGGCACAAGCTGCCAAGGCGGTATAAATAAGGGCAGATAGTCAACTGTTTTACAATTTAGTTTATTTCTAAAATACCATTCGTCGCTGCGGGTTACGGTCCAGAATGCCGTGGCTTTATTGATTAAAGCAGTTTCATATTTTTGGAGTAGTCTGCTTTCATTTTTAAAAAATAATTTCTTTAAAAAATTAGAACTATTGGTATGTAGTTGCTCATAATAATGATGCTCCACATTGTGCAGTCGTACAAACAACCTTCTATCTTTAAACCTAATATCATTTGTAATAGCAGTACAGTGCACACCCTCCATCAGGATTGGATAATCATCCTCCAAAAGTCTTTGGGTAAGCTCTTCACATTGCCTGCTGGCCACAATATAAGGCTCCACTTTGGCAATACTTTTTAAACCCGTTTTGCGCTGGTAATAATGAACTGATGCACAATATTGATTGAGTATGGGCTGTGGTTTACGATCTCGGGTAAAACAGTGTAGATGTATCTGCACACCTTCTTTTTGCAGAAAAGGTAATTTATAAAACAAATCATATACACCACCATAATCTACAGGATAGGGTACATCTAAGTCTATAATATGTAAATGTTTTGCTTCTTGACTCAGCATGATTGTTAGCAGAGAATTTCCTTATAAAAATTTAAAAGCACCTGACTTTCTTCCTGCCAACAAAGTGCTTTTCTTGCAATAACACAATTTTTTTGTAACTGTTCATATCGTTTACAATCATTTTGCAGCCTGTGTATGCCAGCTACAATGGATGCTACTGTGGTATCTTCAATGGCTACTGCTATTTCGTATCGGTCGTTAATGCGTTTGTACTCCGGAAAGTTTATACAAAGCTGAGGCACGCCGGCCATGATATAGTCAAAAAATCTATTGGCCAGCGATTGATATTGATTCAATCCGGTATCTTCAAATAGCATGATGGCTGCAAATGCTTGAGGAGTTATTTTTTTTAGTGCCTCCGGCAATAACTTGCCTTTTAGGATCACTTTATGCTCTAACTTGTAATGCTTGATTAGTGCAGCTGTTTGCAGATAAAAATTTCCATCTCCATATATATGCAAGGGAATATCTATTTGCTGCATAGCGGGTATGAGTGTTTCAAAACTTCTCCCTTCATTGACAGCGCCTTGATAGATTAGAAATTTTTCAGAAGCTGGTTCAATGGTTGTTTCGCTGTGTATGGGCAAATTTCTCACTACTGCATATTCTACCTGATATCTTTTTTTTAATTCTTCTACAATAAATAGATTTACTGTATAACCCTTTGGAAAACGAGGTACAAAAAATGCTTCTATTTTTTTCCAAATAGAATGTATAAAAGGTCGGGTTATGATTTCTTTTTGTTCTGTAAAAAGTTCATGCGCATCATACACTCTTTTTGTATGCTTAATTGTAGATGCAAGCCATACTGGTGCTATGGTGTCTAAATCAATAGCACAAATTAACGCTGCTTTTGAAAACAATAAAAAGATAAACAGCCGAATATTATATTCTGCATAAAATAAAAATCCGGAGTTGATAAAGCAGGTTAGTCTTATCTGTTTAAAACTGCTATGCGCCAATGCCGGGGATGATGATAGTTTTCGCCCCACCAATACTACATCATAACCCTCCACGGCAAGTGAGTGGCAAATGCGCTGCATCCTTTGGTCATATACCAGATCATTGGTAACCGTAAAAATAAGGGGCTTCAAATTTTCTTTAATTTATACCTAATAGTGATTTCTGCTACACCTACTTGTAACATATTAATTTTTTTTGCAGCCCTTTTGCTTAGGTCTATAATGCGACCATTGACAAAAGGGCCTCTATCGTTGATCCGAACTTTTGTTGTTTTGCCCGTAGCCGTATTGGTTACTTTTACTTTGGTGCCAAAGGGAAGGGTGCGGTGTGCTCCGGTTTTTTTGTGTTGATGAAATTTTTCTCCACTTGCAGTTGCTCTTCCTTCAAACTTATCTGCATAATATGAAGCTTTGCCAGCTTCGCTGATATAATGCGCACAGGATGAAAAAAAGAGCATACAAGCAACTAAATAAACTAAACAGCTTTTCATAGTTTCAAAAATTGAGTTGCATTTGAATAGGAACAATCTTAAAACTTTTTCGGTGGTGCCTACTTAAACCATGCAAGGATATGGCATTTCTATGCTGTGTTGTACCATAGCCTTTGTTTTGCTTCCAGCCATACTGGGGAAACTCGGTATCTAATCTTTCCATATATGCATCCCTATAGGTTTTTGCCAAAATGCTTGCCGCAGCTATCGATGCATAAATGCCATCGCCTTTTATGATACAATGATGAGGCACTTGCTGCCATTTTACAAATCGATTGCCATCTACCAGTAGTCTGTCGGGCGTCAATCTTAATAGCTGTAAAGCCTGATGCATGGCCAAATAGGTAGCTTGCAAAATATTGACCTTATCAATGACCGCCACTTCTGTACTTGCTACTGCATAGCACAATGCATTTGCTTCAATAAATGATTTTATTATACTTCTGTCTGCAGCTTTTACTTGCTTACTGTCATTCAATAATGGGTGATAGAAATCTTTTGGTAAAACAACAGCAGCTGCAAATACGGCTCCTGCATAGCAACCTCTACCGGCTTCATCAATGCCTGCCTCTATGCCCCCCTCCTCTAAAAATGCCCTTAAACTCATGGGTCAAATATCAGCAGTTGTAGATACAGCAGTATAAAAATTTATACACCAATGTACATACCATCAGCAAGAATGGACAAGCTGGACTGCAAAATCAATTAAACTCCAAACCTCATACCTGAAACCTCATACCTCATACCTGAAACCTGAAATATAGATACGTATGACTTGGTATGTGCAGTTGCTTAGCGCAGCACCATCTGCCGATCTGCATCTAAACGGATGAGTATGAAAATCATGACTGTAAATGTGAGTAGAGAAGAACCTCCATAACTGATGAGGGGTAGTGTAATGCCGATAACGGGAAATAAACCCAGCGTCATACATATATTTACTGCTATATGAAAAAAGATGATGGATGCTACACTGTAGGCATATACCCGGCTGAATGTGCTGCGCTGTCTTTCTGCTATAATGGTAATGCGAAAGAGCATGAGCAGGTATAAACCTAAGAATATAAATGCCCCAATAAAACCAAATGCTTCGGCAAGTGATGTAAAGATGAAATCTGTACTTTGCTCGGGTACGTATTTGCCCCGGGTTTGTGTGCCTTTTAAAAATCCTTTTCCGGCAAAACCACCGGAGCCTATGGCTATTTTGCTTTGCCGTACATTGTAATCGTCCGGCACTATGGTGGTTTGCCCGGCGGCACTGGCTTCTTGCGCTTTTTTGTTTTGAGAGCAGTCATACTCCTTGCCTACCATGCTATATATGCGCTGGCTTTGATAGCAATAAAATACATTATTAAATATGTAAGGCACTGCAAATCTTTGTATGCCTACACAGGCTATCCATATACCTATAATCATGACGAGCAGGCGTCTGTCTTTCTTTAATAATTTTCTGAATATATATAGGATAATGCCTGCTATGGCTGTAAGTATAATAGCTAATGTATTGGGCTCTACTACAAGGGTGGCCACCACTAAAGCGGCAATAGAAAATCCAATGACCAATAAAATGCCGGGCAGACCTTCTCTATACATTACAATAAAAAAACTTGTATAGACCAGGGCTAATCCGGTTTCATTTTGTAGAATAGAAAGGAGTGCGGGGCTGAGGGCCAGCACTGCAGCTATGGCCTGAGAGCGTAGTTTGGTAAAATCAGTATCGGTAAGGCTGAGGTATTTGGCCAGGGCCAGTGAGGTGAAGATTTTGCAAAGCTCTGCGGCTTGTAAATTAAAACCACCGCCTATTGGAATCCAGCTTTTGCTGCCATTTATTTCTTTACCAATTACAAATGTTGCCAGCATGAGCAGGATGCCTCCTGCATACATGAGGTTTGCAAAGGCAGGGTAGAGTTTGCTATCGCTAAGTATGATAAATATGGCGGCCATCATGCAGACACCAAAAAAAATAAGCTGCTTGCTATAGTTGGCATCTCCTGTATAAAATGAGGTCATTTTAAAAGTGGCAGGGTTGTACTCTGCCATAAATATGCAAAGAATGCCTACACTTACTAAAATGAGGTATAGCCAAATCATGAGCCAATCCACCCCTTTTGAAACCTCTTTGGTATATGCTTTAGCCATGTCCGTTCTTTTTTGGTTTGATGCGCTTGGCGGTGTCTGGCAGTATCATTTCTGTTGGTTTAAATGTAGCATTAGTGTCTTTATCTCCATTTCTATCGGGTTCTGCTTCGGGGTCAAACTGTATGGGTTTGGTTACAGCCGGATTTTTGATAACGGGTACGGTATCGGCATTTATCGTAATCTGTTTTACACGTCGTACACTGTCTTTCATATAGTACCAATGCTTCATAGCGGCAGGTATGAGGTCTACCTGAGCAATTCGATCTACTTCTGCCTGTCGCTTGGTGGAGAGACTATCACGAAGGTATTGCTCCATCATTAAAGAAGCAATAGGTGCAGCCCATGTGGCACCATATCCTGCATTTTCTACTATGACCGCTACTGCTATGGTAGGATTTTCCATGGGAGCAAATGCCACAAAAAGGGAGTGATTTTTGCCATGTGGATTTTGTGCAGTACCTGTTTTAGCGCATATATCTACTCCATCAATTTTTACCCTGGTGGCTGTGCCATAAATGGTAACATCATGCATGCCCAAATGCACTGCCTGAAAAGCACTATCAGCTATATTGGTTACTTTATGCTTTATTCTATATGGCGCCAGCATTTCTTTATCTATCTTGTTTTCATTTTCTATACTATCCACAAAATGTGGGGTATAGTAATAGCCTTTGTTGGCAATGATGGCCATGAGGTTTGCCATTTGCAGCGGTGTGGCGGTCATTCTATCCTGACCAATGCCAAGAGTGAGCATATTGCAACTGTTCCATCTGGCAAAACCACCAAAATCTTTATTATATCGGGCAGTGTCTGGTATGCTGCCTTTATCTTCTGAGGGTAAATCAATTTGAAGTTTTACACCCAGTCCAAATGCATTCATATATTCTTTCCATTTAATGTATCCCGCTTGCGGATTGGGGTATGCATCATTGTCCAACGCCATTCTGAATACATGTACAAAGTATGAATTGCAACTGTTGGCAATGGCCAAACGAAGATTGGCAGCATGGCCACCACCGTGGTGTGTACATTTAACCGGGCGGCCACAGGAGTAGTAGGCACCACCACATCCATAACCAAATGACGGGGTTATTAATCCTTCATCTAAAGCCACCAATGCACCCAATGGTTTATATGTAGAACCGGGCGGGTATTGACCTTTGATAGCACGGTTTAACAGTGGTGTGGCAGTGTCCACAAAAAAGCGGCTGAAATTTTTTCTGCGGTCTTTGCCCGTAAGTGCCTGTGGATCGAATGAGGGGGCAGAAGCCATGGCTATAATGCCTCCTGTTTTTGGATTGATGGCCACTGCGGCACCAATTTTATTTTTGAGTAATTTTTCTGCAAGCGCTTGTACTTCTACATCTACACTGGTGTATAATGCTTTGCCGGCTATGGCAGCAGTATCAAATCTGCCACTTTCATAAGGACCTTGTATGCGGCTTTTATTATCCCGAATAAATCTTGTAACACCCCGCTGCCCCATTAGTACTTTTTCATAACTGCGCTCCAGACCGCTCAGTCCGGTAAAATCGCCGGAGGTGTAGCCCTCTCCAGCATGCTTTCTAAGAAAAGCGGTATCCACTTCTCCAATATATCCTAAGAAATGTGCTCCACAGTGATAAGGATAGCTGCGTACCGGTCTTTCGGTAATGCCAAAACCGGGCAGCTTATAAATATTTTCATTGATGCGGGCATACACTTCTTTAGATACCAATGGCTCAAATATACTGGGTTTATACTTGGTGTTTTTTATAATACAAGTTACAATTCTTTTCTTAAACTCTGCCGTGTCTATATTGAGGATATTGCAAAGGGTAAAAGTGTCTGCCCCTTTTATTTCACTGGGCGTAACCATTAAATCATACATAATGGTATTTTCCATAATGGCCTTGCCTTTATAGTCATATACAATGCCCCTGTCCGGGTATTCTACTTTTCTATAAATGGCATTGTTTTCTGCCTGTATGCCATAGTCAGATGAAAACAGTTGGAGGTTGATTAACTGAAAAATGATGATTAAAAATACAGCAAGAAAGATGACCTGCACCACTCTACTTCTTGACTGGTTGTAAACACTCATAAATGAAGAAGAACCTTTTTTATAAATTCCTTATGTGCAAAGTTGATAGCAGTATTTAGTATTCAAAATATTTGTGCATAAAAATTATTTTTTTGTGGGTGGTCAAATGGGTAAGTGAATAACGATATTCATTTTTTGAGACCCCATGGTACATAAAAATCATATAATTATATCAATTTTTGTAGTTCAAATAAAAGGGAGCATTTCATTAGTACATTATAGATATTCGTCCATTAGAAAGTACTTTTTAAGGGACGACCATGTATTCAACCGAACAAATTATTTGGACTAGGAACAGTGAGAATGTTCCTCATTATTACAACTATGAATTAATGAAGCAATTAAATGACGACAAACAAATGAAAGATGTTTGGAAACTTCCTGCAATTGCTCCTTGGGAAAAAGCTTGTGGTAAACATCCAACACAAAAAAGACTTTCTAATTTGACTCGTTTGATTTTAGCTTCAACTAAACTGAATGTTTGGATACTTGACCCTTTTACTGGTGGAAGCACGACCGGTATTGCTGCAAACTTATCAAACAGACGGTTTTTAGGAATAGACCAAGAATAAGATTTTTTAAATATCGGCAAAAAGAGGAAATCAGAAATAGAGGATCCTGCAACAGCAGAATTATTCAGAAACAAAATATCAGGTTTCATAGACAAAAAACAGTTTTCTTTATTTATTGAAAACGAAGCACCACTAACAGACATTAAAGTAACCCTTGGTTTTTGCCTTGCTAAAGAACTCAAAACATTAAAGACAAGCAACACATTTTATATCCACGCAATTGAAAGTAACAATACCGTTAAAGTCTTTCCATCAGGCATTCTAGATGCAACAAGACTTTTAATTTATTCTGGTGGTAGAAATATACCAATAAATTTAGCAGGACACTAATCCGAAATAAAATCCATTGAATTAAAACACAAATCAAAAATTAAAGGGAAAGAAAAATCCGAGACAGAATTTTATTATGAAATTATTTTAGAGGACTGTTTCAAAGAATCGGACAACTTTAAATTTCCTATAAATCCAAAAAACTATTTGATAAATGGAGGACAAAAACAGCAAACTATTACAACAATTTTTACCTGCACTAACAGCATGGGGTAGAGTAATTAAATCAATTGACAAGACCAATGCCAATGCTTAGTAGTCATACATATTTGCAAGCAACACAAAGCCAAGCTCAAACCAAAGTTTGCAAAAGAGCATGCCTACCTAACCGCACCACAGACAGACCGCTTGATGACCGAAAAGAACAATGAAAGATTGGTTTGGTAAAATGGCAGGTTACTTGCTTCTATGACAGTTTAGTGGTTAATCAAACATTTGTTTTCCAAATGAACTTTTGTGCTAATAATCCGCCATTTCGCCTAGCCAAAAGCAGATTATTTACTTCAGATTTCCTTTTGAATCACTTCATTTGCACTGGAAAAGGCGCATAAAACCCGATAAATATTGATTTTTTTTAGTTTTTTGTACATCCAACAAGTGGTTTCCCCTACTTTTGCCGTCCTAATTTTTTAAATTTATGTTCGCAGTTGTAAAAATTGCCGGTCAGCAATACAGGGTGGAAGAGGGTCAAAGTCTGTATGTGCCACACCTAAATGGCAAGACAGGAGATTCCATAGAACTCAATGAAGTTCTGTTTGTAGATCGTGATGGCAAAATATCCTCAGGTGCAGATGCAAAAGCTACTATAAAGGCAACCATCTTGAATGAAATGGTAAAAGCTGATACCGTTATTGCTTTTAAAATGAAAAGAAGAAAAGGTTTTCGTAAAAAGCGGGGGCATCGTACACAGCACACTCAAATCAAAATTGAAAGTATTGCTTAGGCAATTTGAAAAAAATAATTAACAATGGCACACAAGAAAGGTGAAGGTAGCGTAAAAAATGGTCGTGATTCTCAAAGCAAAAGATTGGGCATCAAAATATATGGTGGCCAAGCAGCCGAAGCAGGCAACATAATTTTACGCCAAAGAGGAACTGAATATCATCCCGGAAAAAATGTTGGTGTAGGAAGAGATTTTACACTATTTGCATTGACTGATGGCATGGTAACATTTCGCAAAGGAAGAGAGAATAGAACATTTGTATCTGTTGAACTTGCTGCTCAATAATTTTTGTAAAATTTGGTTGTGTAAATAAACTACATATCTTTAATTTATTATTTACTAACAATTAAATTTAAAAAAATGGCAACAGCAAAAAAAGCCGCAAAAAAAGTCGCTAAAAAAG
>CALAGJ010000184.1 GCA_937892395.1 uncultured Parafilimonas sp. | reverse complement strand
TTCTGCGTCGTGGTAATATGAAACCGAAAATAATTCTCATTATATCCAAAATGCGTTTGACTTTTAGAAATAAAATTCCCCATCACAGCCACTTCATCAATACAAATGGAAGGTGTGAAATATGTTTTATTCGACGGAATATAAAATTGAAGTATCCCTAAATTGGTTCCTATATACAGGTTATTCTTTCCATCAAATGAAATTGAATTCATTTCCGGAACAATGTCTTCATATTCATTTTCAAAATAAATTTCAAATGCCGATCTTTGATACCTGTTTTTATTTGGATGTTGTTCCCAAATGAGCGGGTCAGATGCCACTGTATATAAGGCTTCAAAATCTGTATTTTGTAAGGGCTGTAATCTTACAAAGTCATTGGATAGAATAGGTTGTATTTGCATATTGATCAAAGGTAATCTGCTTATCAATAATCTGCTTTTTCAATGACATAAATATGTTTCCTAAAGGTGATTGATTGAAAGTGACTACAACTAATTGTTCATTTATTTGAAATAGAAATATAATATTCATGTACCAAAAATAAAAATGCCATCCATGCTTCGGATTATAAAAAATTCAATAATGTTCTTGGTGTTATACTACTAAACCAACATATTATTTATGCCTCCCATTCATTCATTACCCGAAGGGGAAATAATTACAATGCATTAAAAAATGAATCGAAATTTTATGTAATCAAAATTCAAAAGGTACTTGCAGTTTTTCGGCTAAAAATTTTAAGTCAGCCATTACAGCATCTGCTACAGGAATGCCCATCTGTATTCTTTCGGATTCGCAGATACGCTCCGGGTCGCCGGGAATAATAACAGGTCTGCCATCAAATAAAGGAGTGGTTGTACGAAAGCGCTGTATCCATTGATCCATATTGTCTTTAAACGATTCTGTCGTTTGAAATGCATCTACACGCATGGCACCAAAAAAATGACCAATGCCTTTGCCGGGCATATTTTCAGGTAGCGGTACATAGGCAGGAAAAGGTGGCACCCATGGGCCATAGTTTGCCCCGCTCAATACCCCACAAAGTATATCCACCATACTTCCCAATGCATATCCTTTATGACTGCCATGCTCCCTATCGCTACCCAGTGGCAGCAAGGCCCCACCCTTCTTTAGAATATGTGCATCCTTTGATGGCATGCCATCTTTATCCTGCACCCATCCATCCGGTGTATCAATATTTTTCTGTTGTAATAGTTCCAGCTTTCCATTGGCAGCTGTTGTAGTAGCAAGGTCTGCTACAAATGGAGGTTCCTTTCCCGCAGGCACTGCTATGGCTATAGGGTTTGTGCCAAGCATTCTTTCATTGCCAAATGTAGGTGCTACCAATGCGCTGGCATTGGTCATAGCAAAGCCAATCATGTTGTGCTTTAAAGCCATCATAGCATGATAACCGGCAATGCCAAAATGATTGCTTCCCTTTACAGCAACCCAACCTGTGCCGCAATGTTTGGCTTTTTCTATAGCAATATCCATAGCAAATGGTGCAGCTACTAAGCCCAGTGCATTATCAGCATCTAATACTGCAGTAGATGGGGTTTCGTGTACAATGGCAAGCTGTGGAGTGGCATTCACTCTTTTTACTTCCCATAGTCTTACATAGCCACTCAATCTGGCCACACCATGACTATCAATGCCACGCAGGTCTGCAGATACCAATGCTTTTGCAGCGGTATGCGCATCGTCGGCACTGCATCCAATAGCTTGAAAACAGGATATCGCAAGATCTACTAATTGTTGATAAGAAACTAATTGCATGGTGCGGTATAAATTTTTTAATCAAAAGAATTTGTGATGGTCAGATCAAATCATATAGGTTGAAGAATCAAGAGTGGTCAAATTCTAAAGGGCCTTCAATAGCTTGTATATATTCCTGCCATAAATTAGATACAATATCTGTAGCAGGTTGTATATTGTCAATGATAGCACTCACTTGTCCTATCTCTAATTCTCCTTGATGCATATCTCCCTCAAACATACCTTTTTTGGCCCTTCCCCTTCCCAATATTTTTTGTAATGCTTCTGACGATGCACCTGATTTTTCTGCGGTTTGCACTTCGGCTGCAAATGCATTATGGAGCAGTCTTACTGGCACTACACTTTTCATGCTGAGCATGGTGCTGCCTTCCTTTGCAGACAGTACTGCATCCTTAAATGCAGGATGTGCAGATGACTCTGCGGCACACACAAATTTGCTGCCTATTTGTACCGCTTCTGCGCCAAGTATCATAGCCGCCAGCATTTGCCTACCAGTGGCAATACCCCCTGCTGCTATAAGCGGAATTTTTATGGCCCGCCTCACAGCGGGAATGAGTACCAGCGTAGTGGTTTCTTCTCTACCATTATGACCTCCGGCTTCAAAACCCTCCGCCACTACCGCATCACAACCGGCCGCTTCTGCTTTTTGTGCAAAGGCACTACTACTTACCACATGCACCACTTTTATACCATGCGATTTTAGCAAAGGAGTCCAAGTTTTTGGATTGCCCGCACTGCTAAATACAATGGGTACTTTTTCGGCAATAATGGTTTGTACATGCTGATCAATATCTGGATAGAGTAGGGGGATATTAACAGCAAAAGGTTTATTTGTAGCAGCCTTACATTGTTGAATATGATGCCTGAGCACATCAGGATACATGCTACCACTTCCTATTATTCCCAATCCACCAGCATTGCTGACAGCACTGGCCAGTCGCCAGCCACTGGCCCATATCATACCGGCTTGTATTATAGGATATTGTATATCAAATAAATTAGTAACTCTCTTGCCCGCCGTTTTATAAGACTGCATGATTTTATTAAAACATTGATGAATAAAACAACAATAATATATTTATTGCTCTTCCTTCCATTCGCCCATTTTTTGACGAAGGGTATGCAATTGCTCAGGCGTAAGAAGTGCTATGATTTTTTCTTTTGCTTCTTTTCTTGCAGCCCTTATTTCAGACTGCTCTCCACCACCTTGTTTTAAGTCTTTACGTTCTTGTCTAAATGCTATGAATATATTTTTTATAGCAGATTCCTGCTCCGCAGAAAGGTGTAAAGCCGGCTTAGCCATTTCAAATAATTCTTTAAAGCGACCGCCACCTTTAGCACCACCGCCCTCAGATTTATTTGCACCGCCTCCGGTAATTTTTCCAAATAATTTTCCAAGTAATCCCATACAATAAAATTTTGGCTAAAGTAGGGAAATGGATTATCCAAGGTTGTAAATATCTTCAACAGGTATTTCCTTTTTTTGTGACGATGCGACGCACGTCGTTTTAGTAAAAAAAATAGCCAATAAAAAAGGCTGCCAAAGTGGACAGCCTTATGAAAAAAAGTTAGTGACTTATAACAGTTCCATCTGAATGCTTTTTACAATCGCATTATCGCATATCAGACTTACAAAATACTGGCCTTTAACGAATGCATTAGTGTCTATATTCATTTGTCCTTTGCCTTTTTGTTGTATATCGTATTGAGCTACTACAGCGCCTTGTGCATTTCTACAAATTAAATATGCATTTGTAACTGATGCAGGTATGGTATATTGAATCTTGGTGATTCTTTTAGCAGGATTAGGAATGTTCTGAAATAATTCTGCGCCTGAAATTTTTGTATTGGAAGCAGCTATAGGCTGAGTAAGTGATTGATTGCCTTCTAATGCATCCAATCTTTTTGACAATTTTTCTATGAGCTCATTTTGCTGTTGTATGGTTTGCTGCTGCTCTTGCATACCTTCAATAATTACTGGAATGAGTTCTGTATAATTCATGCCAAGATAATCAATGGCTTCTGCTATTTTTTCTTGTTTGTCATTGTACTGTGGAGGAAAGGATTGGTTGCTGACCAATTCCGGAAAAACATTTTTTACTTCTTGAGCAATAAACCCAAAATGTTTGCCTTCGGCTAAATTCATTGCGCCAAATTCGCCAACTCTAAAATCGTAGTAGGCAGGTTTGAGTTGCATCAGTTTATCTAACACGTTATTTAATGGTTTGATATTCTTTTTTAGTTTTTTATCTGAGGTATAAAGATTGGTGCCGGTGCCACCAAAATTACCATTGCAGTACACACCATATTTTGTACCACTGCCACTTACTGTGCCATATACACCATAATTTAAACTACCACCACTTGCTTTACCATAAGCACCATAGGCTGCTGTGCCTCCGGTGGCTACACCAGATGTGCCATAAGCCGTACCACCTGCACCATTACTATGTCCATCTACAGCTATAAAATCTGATTCAAAATATCCTGCTGTGGACGTACCATTTCCAGAACTGCTTTTGCAGTATAATCCCCTTACACCATAATTGAAAATGGAATTGACATTTACACGCATGGCAGCTTCATCGGGATCTAAAAAATCGCTGGTCACATAGGAGGTTACATGGTCTCCGGAAACATGCAAAGGATATAGCGGCGTACTGGTAGATATACCCACTCTTTTATTGGCCAGATCAATGGCCATTACATTTACACTATCTCTGAGGAATCGAAATTTATCGCCAATATCTTGGTATTGTAAACCCCAGTTTGGATAGGATGCTGAATGAGCAAGCACCATTCTGTCTCCATTAATAAAGCCGGATGCAAACATGCGAATCATAGGATTTATAGTGCCTGTGCCAGCATTTGTAAATGTGATGCCATTTGCCCTACTGCTCCAGGTCAGGTTTCCATTGAGTGTAAATAGCCCCAGGCTATTGAATGTGCCACGGGTTATATTGTTGGTTTTAAATTGTAGATCTACAGCATTGCTGGTACCCAAATAAGAGGCTGCTGTGGCATCTGCATTGCCTGCAAGATTCCAGCTTTGTGCATTGGCCTGATGGATTGCGAATGACAAGCAAAGCATCAGTAGCGTTTGTTTTGTAACATTTAATTTTTGCATTTTATTTGATTTGAGCGCAAATAAGTATAAGAATTTTTTTATGCGCATGGCGCAATGAGTGAGTGGTGGATATAAATGAGTAAAAGGATATTTTTAAACTAAGATTCTCATAAATGAGGGATTACAATAATTTTTATTTGGGTTGTTTACATCAGACAATTTTTTTTAATAATCTTCTACCTCTATTTTGCTCTTCTAATACGCTATTGGTCTGCATCAATACGCACCATTCATTGCCGCAGGCATAGAAATATAAAAGAACTTTTTGTGGTGTGCTTCAAACATTTGCTGCAGGCAAAATTGTTTGAATCATGATTTATAGGATTAAATGATTGCCATGATTTTTGCTTCGTTTCACTCGCAATGATCGGCCGTGCGTAATCATTGCCCGTAGGGCGAATCAAATAAACTTCAAACCACAAACTTCAAACCCTAAGCCCCAAACGGCAGATCACTCACCATGGATAGTGTGTTATGATTCTCACTTTGGGAGACAAAAAATAAATCTCCTCCTTCATAGAAAATATGGCCTTTTCAATAAACTTTTTGAACCACCATATCCCTCAACCTGTTTCTTTGCTGTGGCATCCTAAAATTAATGCCTAATGTTGCCAAATGCCATCGTCAAAAAAGGAAGATTTAAATGTGCAAGAGTATATAACTGTGCATGGTGCCAGAGAGCATAACCTTAAAAATATTGATATTGTTATCCCAAAAAATAAGTTGGTTGTATTTACCGGAGTGAGTGGTAGTGGCAAAAGTTCGCTGGCTTTTGACACCATTTACAATGAAGGTCAGCGCAGGTATATGGAAAGCTTCTCGGCCTATGCCCGCCAGTTTTTGGGGGATATGGAGCGGCCCGATGTAGATCAGGTAAAGGGCTTAAGTCCGGTAATATCTATAGAGCAAAAAACTACCAATAAAAATCCACGTAGTACGGTGGGCACGGTTACTGAAATCTATGATTTTCTTCGTTTACTCTATGCCCGTACGGCCATAGCTTATAGTTACAATACGGGCAAGGCCATGGTAAAATTTAGCGAAGAGGAAATCGTACAAAATATTTTTGAGCGGTTTCACAATCAAAAAATTTCGTTGCTGGCACCAGTGGTAAGGGGGCGCAAAGGGCACTACAGAGAGTTGTTTGAAGAAATACGCAAAAAAGGTTTTTTAAAAGTGCGGGTAGATGGAGAAATTAAAGACTTGACTGCACGTATGCAGGTGGATAGGTATAAAGTACATGATATTGAAATTGTAATAGACAGGCTGGCTGTAACTGAGGCATTTAAACTAAGGCTCAGTCAGGGTGTGCAGTTGGCTTTAAAAACTGGTAAAGACCTCATGTTTATATCAGTTCAAGACGATGCAGATATCATACAATACAGCAAGCAGCTGATGTGTGCAGACACGGGCATAAGCTATGAAGAGCCTTCACCAAATAGTTTTTCTTTTAACTCGCCTTACGGAGCCTGCCCACAGTGCAAAGGACTTGGTGTGGTGTATGCCATCAATATGCAAGCGGTAGTGCCGGACTGGTCTGTATCTGTAAAGGATGGAGGTATAGCCCCACTGGGGGAAGAGAGAGAGGCATATATTTACAGACAGGTACAAACCCTGGCCAAGCAAAAGAAAATAAACTTAGACAAACCCTTGAAAGAGCTGCCTCAGTCGGCCATCAATCTGCTGCTCTATGGCAATGAAAGCGGCACGCAGGAAGAGATTTTGGATTTTGAACAAGACCCTGTGGCATCAGACTGGTACAAGGGTCCTTATGAAGGCATAGTGCCAATGCTCAAGCGATGGTTTGGCGCTTCCAATATGAGTGAGGGTATAAGATACTGGGCAGAAAAATATATGGAATTAAAAACCTGTCCATCATGCAATGGTGCCAGATTGAAAAAGGAGAGTTTGTGGTTTAAAATTGACAATAAACATATAGCAGATCTCTGCAATATGGATATCAATGTTTTGAAAGAATGGTTTGATACCCTACCGGGTAATTTATCTGCAAAGCAGAAAGAAATAGGAGGTGAAGTGCTGCGGGAAATAAATGAAAGACTTTCTTTTCTGCTGAATGTAGGGTTGAGTTATTTATCATTAAACAGACCCACCCGCACACTAAGTGGTGGGGAAAGTCAACGTATAAGATTGGCTACACAAATAGGCTCCCAACTAAGGGGTATTACATACATTTTAGATGAGCCCTCTATAGGTTTGCACCAGAGAGACAATCATAGGTTAATAGATGCGTTAATGAACCTGCGCAACATTGGCAATAGTGTATTGGTAGTAGAGCATGATAAAGATATTATGCTGGCAGCAGACTACCTTATTGATATAGGTCCTAAAGCAGGAAAAGCAGGTGGAGAAGTAGTGGTACAAGGCATACCTGCCGAAGTGGTAGCATCTGAGTCAGACACGGCACAATACCTGCGTGGCATAAAATCTATAGCCATACCTGCGGAAAGAAGAAAAGGAAATGGAAAAAAGATTGCACTAAAAGGTGTATCTGGCAATAACCTTCAGCAAGTGCAGGTCAATTTCCCTTTGGGTAAATTTATTGTAGTATCCGGCGTGAGTGGCAGTGGAAAGAGTACATTGATTAATGAAACATTATATCCATTACTGGCCAAGCATGCGTATAAATCCAATATCCCTGTCATGCCTTATAAAAGCATAGCTGGGCTGGAGCATATAGACAAAGTAATAGAAATAGATCAAAGCCCCATAGGCCGCACGCCACGCAGCAATCCTGCTACTTATTGTGGATTTTTTACGGAAATACGTACTTTGTTTTCGGCTGTGCCGGAAGCAAAAATCAGGGGCTATGCACCGGGTCGTTTTTCCTTTAATGTAAAAAGTGGTAGGTGTGATATGTGTGAAGGCGGTGGCATGCGGGTTATTGAAATGAACTTTCTGCCAGATGTATATGTACACTGCGAAAAGTGCAATGGCCGCAGGTACAACCGGGAAACTTTGGAAATAAGATATAAAGGTAAAAGCATCAGCGATGTATTGGATATGACTGTGGAGGAAGCCTGTGCATTTTTTCAAACAGTGCCATTTATTTATCGGAAAATAAAAGTGCTACAGGATGTTGGTTTGGGTTATATAACCCTTGGCCAAAGCGCTGTAACCCTGAGTGGTGGCGAAGCACAGCGGGTAAAGCTGGCTACCGAACTGGCAAAAAAAGATACCGGTAAGACTTTTTATATTCTTGATGAACCTACCACAGGCCTTCATTTTCAAGATATACAACACTTGCTGGATGTATTGAATAAACTGGCAGACAGGGGCAATACTGTGTTAGTAATAGAACATAATCTGGATGTAATAAAAGTGGCTGACCATGTTATAGACTTAGGCCCTGAAGGAGGCAAGGGTGGTGGACAAATATTGTTTGAAGGCACACCGGAAGAAATGATTAAAACAGATATTGGTCATACTGCGGCATACCTCAGAAAGGAAATGACTGCCAGTGTAAATTGACCTTGCTCTTTTGTATAAAACAGCAGCTGCTACTGATACATTTTAATCTCTAATGTAAACTGGTGCTCCTTGCCGGCAATATCCTTGGTGGTAACTTGTATGATGCGCTTAGAAGGGGTGGATGCGGCACCATCATAAATAAAAGACAATATTTTATCGCCATTGGCTAAAGGCATGGTGAGTGCTTTCTTATTGTTCCAGGCATCTACTAATGCATCAAACATTTCGTTGCTGATGGTATATTGTGTTGTACCCACATTGGTAACCTGATAACTTGCATATTCATCATTGTAACTATCTGAATGGTCAGTAGCACTTGCTTCAGCATTCATTTGGTTCAACATCAATGCTACTTCATCTTGGCTTTTGTTCAAACTTTCTAATGCTGATAACTGATAAGATTCTTCTTCTTTTGTGGTTATATCACAATAAGTTTTTGGAGTAGTATAGCTATATAAATATGCCGCCTGATTATTCCTGATATCAATATTGCCCTCCATATTATTTGTGGCTTTAGAATCAACATCGTCAGCTATGAAGGTATTGGCTTTTATTTGCTGTGCTAATGCCTTGACGGCTGCCGGTGGTGGAGGAGGTAGTATGCTATTGTTCCCATAAGTTATTTGTACCAAAACATCCGGTATTGAATGTGCAATCTGGAAAAGCATTGGATCATTATGCTCAGATTTTATTTTGTTTTTTATAGTTACATAATTTATTT
>CALAGJ010000183.1 GCA_937892395.1 uncultured Parafilimonas sp. | reverse complement strand
TAAGCCTTTTTACATCCATAAAGACATATAAAATTAAACGAACTGGGGGCTTTTGGCTATAAGTTGTTCAGCAACGCCGGGCCATACAGGATGGTAGTGTTGTATAGGTGGCTTAGTATAGCTTTTTGGGTACTTAATTACACTATATTGTTATTTGGAGGACAATACAAACAATTATTTACTGACTTTTACCAAATATGAAAACTAAGTCCAATATAAAAATTCCGCTGACGGATATTGAAAAAGCAAACTTGCGCAAGAATAAAATTAAAATTGTTACCCTGCTTGACTACTCACCGGAGGAATTAGGAGTATTACTTGATGCCACAAATGAACGTGTAAAAGAAATTTATGCATTAGCAGAGTTTCAAAGCGTTCCATCAATTGGATTAAAATTTGCGGAAGACCTTGTTTTTTTGGGTTATTATTCTCTTACTGAATTAAAGGATAAAGACGGAGCAAAACTAACAGACGAATACGAAATGAAAAAAGGTTATTGGATTGATCCTTGCGTTGAAGACCAATTTAGATTAGTCGTAAATTTTGCTAACACATTTGACATGAAAAAAACTTGGTGGGATTTTACTGAAGAAAGAAAAAAATTTCGTGCTGAAAATGGATATCCCAAAAGCAGACCTAAAAAAGCGTGGTTTGAAATTTTAGGTGTTCTGCGAAAGGACAAAAAGAGCGGTCTCTAAAACCATAAATATCAAATGGTTTAAAAGACAGGAATCAATGAACCAATAGCAATTAGCATCCTCCCCAGATGCAAAAAAAAGATACCAACATCATTGGATCCATTCTGCATGATAAGAATGGGCAACAATATTAAGATGCCGTTCATCATACCTATTAATATAAATACCTACAATTTATTGTGAATTTTGAGGTATTCATTCATATAAATTCAGTAAGGTATGATGTTTGACTACCTGCCTTTATCTTTACCCCCGGTAAAAAATATTGAAGAAATTTTTCATCATATCAGCTCGTATCCTATTGGGACTCCTCGGTCTCATTATTTTGATATTGTTACTCATACAAACTAACCCGGTTCAAAATTTTTTGATTGGTAAAGTCACCTCCCGATTATCAGAAAAGCTACAAACAGAAATCAGCATAAAACATATAGATATTTCATTTTTCAATAAAATGGATATAGAAGGGGTAATGATAAGAGATCAGAAAAAAGATACATTACTCTATGCAGGAGCAGTGAGTGTAAGAATAACAGATTGGTTTTTTGTAAAAGACAAACCTGAAATTCAGTATGCAGGTTTGCAGGATGCAGTCATACATTTAAAGCGAAAAGATTCGGATTGGAATTACCAGTTTATAGTTGATTATTTTTCCACAGATCAACCTGCAGATACTGCTGCAAAAATTAACCTCAACCTCAAAAAAATTGATATAAAAAACTTAATCTTCATACAAGATGATGGCTGGTATGGACAAAAAATGGTAGTAAAAACGGGGAGCCTTTTGCTGGACGCAGACTCCATCAATTTCAATATACCTGCTTTTTATGTAAAATCAATAGATGTAGATAAACCGTATTTTGAAATATATAGTTACAAAGGAAATAAACCAGCATCGGATACCACAGCTAATTCAATAGATGACACTACTCATCACCTCAATCCCGGAAATATTTTTGCACAAGTGCAGGCACTAAATGTCAATCGCGGCATGATGGTTATTAAAAACGAAAATGCTCGACCAGTGCCCAGTCTGTTTGATGGAACAGATATTGAAATTTCAAAATTGGATGGAAGTTTTAAATCCATCACATTTATAAAAGATACCATCAAAGCACAGGTAAAATTAACTGCTACAGAAAGAAGTGGTCTTCAGATAAAGGAGTTAACAAGTACCATAACCATAACCCCGGCCATCATGGCTTTTGATAGTTTAAAATTGCGCACTCCAAAAAGCTCAATTGGTAATTATATATCACTGAATTATAAAAGATTTAATTCGGACATGGCCGATTTTTTGAATAAAGTAACCATTCGATCCAGTATAAAAGATGCAACCATACATTCTGATGATATTGCATACTTTGCTCCTAAGCTAAAGGATATAAAACAATCCATCACATTTAGTGGGGATGTAAATGGAACCATTACTGATTTTACTGCAAAAAATTTAGATATAAAAAACACAACTGGCTCAAATATATCTGGACAACTCACCATGAAAGGCTTGCCCAATCCAGACAAAACATTCATTCAATTAGACAAAGCATACATTTCAACCAGTAGTGCTGATATTGGAAGATATTTACCTGCAATAAACGATATTAAAACCCCAGATCTGAAGGCTTTGGGAAAATTCACTTTCAACGGAAACTATTCAGGTAGTTTTAAAGACTTCAAAGCAGATGGCATACTGAGTACTGCTTTAGGAAATCTGAAAACAAATGTTGCTATGTCATTTCCTACAAATAAGGAACCTTCTTACGCAGGATATGTAAACAGTAATCAATTTAACCTTGGTAAATTTCTAAATATAAAAGGAATTGATTATGTAAGTTTTGATGGAGAAATAAAGGGTAGTAGTTTCCTTTTGGATAAAATAAAAACATCATTGAATGGAAATTTTACATCATTAACCTACAATGGATATAACTATGAAAATATTCGCTTTAATGGTGATATTGAAAAGAAAAAAATTAATGGAGAACTCACAACAGAAGATCCAAATTTTAGCTTTACCAGTAGTGTACAAATAGACCTCACAGAGTCAGAACCTCGCTTCAATGTATTGGGCGATCTGGCTTTGGCACATTTAAAAAATTTACATATTTCAAAAGAGGATTATGAGTTTTCTGGATTGTTTGACCTCAATTTTCAGGGTAGTAATATTGATAAATTTTTAGGTAGTGCAAAAATTTTGAATGCCAGTTTGCTACACAATAAAGAGCGCATTGATTTTGACTCACTCACCATTACTGCATTGCCCGGTCTTTATGCAGGAGAAAAAACATTGCGTATAGAAAGCAATGAATTCAATGCTTTGGTGCAGGGCAGATATAGTATTTTAAGTTTGCCAAACAGTGTGCAAGCCTATCTTCATAACTACTATCCCGCCTACATAAAAGCCCCAGCCAAGGCTGCACCATTAAATCAGGATTTTTCCTTTAGTGTGCAAACAGGAAATTTTGATTATTACGCTCATATATTAGATAGTAGTTTATCTGGTATTAATAATGCACTTTTAACTGGTCGTATTAGTAACACAGATTCGGTTGGCTTTAATTTCTTTTTGCAATTGCCTTATGCTCGATATAAAAATTATCAGTTGGCAGATGCTATCATTACCGGAAAAGGTACAAGAGATAGCTTGTTGCTAAATGGAGATGTTGGAAAAATATACATAAGCGATAGTTTATATTTCCCAAATACACAGCTAAGTATAAAGGCGGCAGATGATCATTCATTGGTCAGTTTGCATACCAGTGCCAATACAACTTTAGATGATGCATTATTAGAAGCGGAAGTATTTACCATGACCGATGGTGTGCGAATAGATTTTATGCCTTCATCGTTTGTGCTGAATGATAAAACATGGCAGTTAGACAAAGAAGGTGAGCTTCTTATAAAAAAGAATTTTGCGCAAGCCACAAATATGCGCTTTTCTCAGGGCTTTCAAGAAATTTCAATTGAGAGTGATCCCGATGAATATTCAAACGTAAGCTCATTGGTAGCCAAAATAAAAAACCTGAATCTGGCAGATATAATGCCCTTGTTTTTGCAGAAACCTGTAATAGAAGGTGTGGCAAATGGAGAAATATTTTTGCGTGATTTTTATGGTAAATTTAAAGTAGAATCAGATCTAAAAGCCAGTCAGTTCAGATTTGATAATGACTCAGTAGGACTTGTGGGCATAAAAGGCAAATACAATAGTGAAAATGGAAAAATATCATTTGACGTAATCTCTAATAATGATAAATATATTTTTAGTGCAGATGGTTTTTATAACTTAAAAGATAGTACAGGCATGCCTCTGCAAACAAATATGAAACTAAACAATACCAGCATTTCCTTACTAAACAATTTCTTAGGTAATATTTTTTCTGATATATCTGGATTAGGTACCGGAAATATTTCCATATCCGGCAAGCCAGAAGCCCCACAACTGCTCGGAAAAGTAGCACTACATCAGGGTGCACTCACGGTAAATTATACACAGGTAAGGTACTTTATTGATTCTGCAAATATTGAGTTTACAGATCGAGGTATTGATTTAGGTAAGTTTACAATTAAAGACACATTGGGCAATACAGGAACGGTAGAAGGTATGCTATATGAACAAGGATTTAAGAATATGCGTTTTAATTTTCAAATGCGTACGCCACAACTACTACTTCTAGACACTAAAGCCAAAGACAATCCACTATTTTATGGTAGGGCCATTGGCAAAGCCACATTAAGCTTAACAGGGCCGATTGAAAATATGTATATGAATATTAAAGGTGAAGTAACTGATAGTAGTCATATTTATAAACCAAACGCCGTAAATAAAGAAAGTGCAGATGCAGACTACATCGTATTTAAGCAGTATGGAACTGAGCAAACCACAGCCGCTACAAGTACTAATAAACTCAATATTGACCTGGAACTTACTGCAAATAATAAAGCTCAGATTGATGTAATATTAGACGAAATAACCGGCGACCGTATTGAAGCACGTGGCAATGGCACTCTTAAAATAAATATTCCTGCACAAGGAAATCTTACCATGAATGGTAGGTACAATGTAGAAGGTGGAAAATATAATTTTAGTTTTCAAAGTAT
This sequence comes from uncultured Parafilimonas sp., assembly GCA_937892395.1. Lineage (GTDB taxonomy): Bacteria > Bacteroidota > Bacteroidia > Chitinophagales > Chitinophagaceae > CALAGJ01. Next base: position 52,054 of record CALAGJ010000183.1, on the reverse strand, counting down.
TGTTAGAAGACCATTCATTCTTACAGAAAATAGTGGCAGTTATATAGAATGGAGGGGCGATGCTTCTGATGCAGATGTGAATGTGAAAGCCAGCTATAAAGCTGAAAAAGTTAATATCGGAGAATTGATTAACTCGGCTTCTTTTGAGGCAGGCGGCACTGCCAGAAGTGCAAAAGAAGATGTGTATGTAGAAGCACAGCTTACCGGAAAGTTATTCAAACCAGATATTAAATTTTCTTTTAAGTTTGATGAAAACTCAGCTTTAAACAACGATGATAATTTTCAAAGTTTCCTTAAAACAAGATTATTGAACAATGAAAATGAAATGCTCAAGCAGGTAACCTGGCTCATTGTTTTTAACGCATTTGCCCCGTATCAGGGTGTTACAAATAGTGCAGAATTACTGACTACTACAAGTGTAAATACCATTTCACAAAAAATAGCAGGGGTATTAGACAATGCTTTTTCAAATGCTTTGAAACGCCTTGGCCTCAACCTTGACTTGGGTACCAGTTTTTATAATAGCAATAGTCTTTATGGCACCAGTGGCACAGGCAATGTATTGGACAGACAGCGTGTAGACTTGAAACTCAATAAGAGTTTATTAGATGGTAAAGTTGTCATAACTTTTGGTGGTGATATAGACATAAACTGGGGTGCCACTTCTACATTGCAAAGCAATAAAGTGCAATGGCTACCGGACTTATCTGTTCAAATTGTACTCAGCCAGGACAGACGTCTACGGGCCATTATTTTCAATAGAAGTAGCTTCGATGTAAGTGGAGGCGCATTGGGCAGAAGAAATAGACAAGGTGTAAGTATTTCCTATAGTAAAGACTTGGATAATTTTGAATATTTCTTTACAAAAGAGAAAAAGGAAATCAAAAAATAATCTTGATCAGCTAAGACATAAAACTCATAAATTTTTGACAATTTAATCGCTCTTATTGTACACAAAAAATATGCATTTTATCAGCAGAATCAGTGCTGAAACCGAAAGTTTAATCATTGTGAAGCAGCTAAAAAACATAAGATGTAGACCACTGTTCCATGAAATATGAAAAGTCATATAGAACTCAGCACTTATTTTTTTCTTGCATAGCTTTATCTCTTCTTACTTTTTCCCAATATTTCGTAGCCACAAAGAGCATTCCAAAGCTTTCACCATCATGCTTATTAATATGTTTGTGGTGCATTTTGTGCGCCCATCTAATGGTACGCACATAGGTATTGTTGCTTCTCGTAAACCATTTAAAACGCTGATGAATTATAACATCGTGTACCATAAAATAAGCAAGCCCATATAGTGCTATCCCAAACCCAATAGCGGCTACCCAATAATAAGCATGCTGTAGACCAAGCATTATACATAGCCAACTGGGTATTGCAAAAATTAAAAAAAATGCATCGTTTTTTTCAAAGAGATGACCACGTGGTTGGTGATGGTCTTCATGGAGATACCACAAAAATCCGTGCATTACAAATTTGTGTGTAAGCCATGTAATGCCTTCCATTATAAAGAAAGTAAACAGGCAAATGATGATATAAAGAAGCGTATTCATAGAAAAGTTCTTAATAGTAAAAAGAATAAACCCTGTATGATAAACAAATGTACTGCAAACAGGTTTGCTTTATGAAAAGATAAAAATCGCATGGCTGCAGATAGTAGGAGACTTATCAAAAACCAACAAACATAATTGAAGAAGGGTATATCATTGTCTAACCATGACCAATAGCCAAGTTTTATGGCCACGGGCTCTATCAGCCAGTCAAAAAAAACGGCTATCAAAGCGGTATCAATAATGAATGAAAGATGCTGTATTCGGGTTGAAAGTGTTATATCTGCTCCCATTTGCTGTACAATCCAGGCTTCCAGAAAATGAGTGGTGCATCCGGCACAATAAATAACTACAAACCAGTTGATACCAATGAGCCAAGGCACGCCCAGTACCTTTGGACCTAATACATTTCCATATTCATATTTGCCAAATAGAAAGCCTGTATTTACACCAATCATTTCAGTTAATAATCCCACAAAAAAACAGAGCAGCACAAACACAATAAAATAACTGTTTTTTCCCTTTTGGGTGATAATGATTAAGGCACTCATTAGCAAAAGTGTGATAGGAGAGCTGTTGATAAACCATTCTTTATAATCACTTAAAATAATACCTATAGCACCACAAATATGAAATAACAAAGCCAGCATCAAAGCAATATAATATGGCGTACAATATTTTTTAATCATGCTGCTTTTTTTGTTGCTCCTTTTCTATATGATCACACATTATTTTGGCACTACGCAAGCAAAGTGGTATGCCACCGCCCGGATGTACGCTACCACCTGCAAACCAAAGATTTTTGATATGGGATGAAAAATTTGGATGTCTTAGAAAGGCAGCCCATCTACTATTGCTGCTGGTGCCGTATAATGACCCACCATAAGAACCAGTGCGCAGCTCTATGAGTGCTGGATCAAGCACATCTTCAGTAAAGATGAATTGTTCGATATCTGTATGTAATAGCCTATTTATTTTTTGTATAATATTTCCTTTGCATTGGCTGATTAATTCATCATTAATCTGTGCCGTACCGGCCGGCATATTGATCATGACAAACCAATTTTCACAGCCTTTTGGAGCATGCAAACCCCGTTCGCATTTGCTGGTAATACTGATATACACAGTAGGGTCTTGATATATTTTCTTTTGGTCGAATAGGCTTGCAAATTCTGCTTCATAATTGGAGGCAAATAAAATATTGTGTAAACCCAACTGACTAAACTCTTTTTTTATTCCCCAATAAAATATTAGAGCACTGCTACTGCGTTCTTGCTTTAGTAATAGTGCGGCGGTATCCTTGTCTTTAAGTAAATTTTTATATGTGAAATAGGCATCACAATTGCTGATAACCATATCAGCAAAAATATTCTGATGGTTTACAACAATGCCATAAGCCATTCCATCATGATGAATAATACTTTCTACGGCAGTATTAAAGTGAAAATGTACACCATGTTTTAAAGCAAGCTGATACAATGCATTTGTAATACTGATCATGCCTCCTTTTGGATAAAACACACCTTCATTATATTCCAAATGAGGAATAACCTGAAGCATAGCAGGCGCTTTGTAAGGGTTGCTGCCATTATATGTGGCATAGCGATTAAAGATTTGAACTAATTTATTATGTACTAATAACTTTTTATTCAATTGGTGAAACGATTGTAGAAGATGATACAATTTTACATGCTTCAATGCACCAAATATTTCTTTTCTAAACCAAGTGCTTCTTTTGTGTAAAGAGTAGCTCAAAAATATTTCAGCTATATGCTGATAAACATTGGCGGATTGGTTTAAATATTTTTTTATAAGCGATGCATCAGCTTCAAAATTTTCTGCCGCCTCTTCTGCAAATTTTTCTGCATTTGATGGAGCTTTAAAAGTAGTACCATCTTCAAAAAAATATGTACATGCAGTGTCAACAGATGTATAGCTAAAATATGGAGCCATTGACTCACCTGCAAATGCAAATAATTCTTCAATATTTGCCGGTTGTGTAAAGAGGCTTGGACCTGCATCAAACCGAAATCCATCTTTTTCTATTAACGATAATTTACCACCCGGATAACTATTTTTTTCATACACATGCACGCCATGTCCTTTGACAGCAAGCCTTATGGCAGCAGCCAAACCAGCAACACCAGAACCAATTATAGTAACAGATTTTTGCTTCATTCGGATGGCGATATTGTTGAAATTTTTGTACTATCTAAGTGAACCTTTACCACCTGGTGAAATACAATTTTAAACCACTCTGTAAATTGATGTGGCTGGGCTTCCATCTCCAATGATATGGTTTCAATATTTTTATAGCAATAGGATGCTATTTCATCTTTATTGGGCACTATTTCATTTTCAAAAATACCCGTAAACACATGATCATATTCATGCTCAGTAAGGCCATGGTCTAATCCAACTTTATAGATAAAACTAAATGCATGGTTGATATCTGTATCAAATCCCATTTCTTCTTGCAGCCTTCTATGCGCTGCTGCTGCTATGTTTTCTTGTGGTCTGGGATGGCTACAACAGGTGTTGGTCCATAAACCGCCGCTATGGTATTTGTCAAAAGCTCTTTGTTGTAAAAGCAATTCTCCTTTAGTATTGAAAATAAAAATGCTAAATGCCCTATGCAAAAGTCCTAACTCATGAGCTTTCATTTTTTCCATGGTACCCATTTCATTATCTTGGGTATCAACAAGAATAACCTGCTCCATGCTGTGGTTTGAATCTTTGAAATTATTTCTTTAAGAAAAATGTAAATATAAGCCGCTTACAACTAAAGTAGATTCAGTTGACTTCTGAGACCTGCCTTTGCCAGTATAAATACTTTCCCATAATCGGGTATGCGAACCCTACTTTCAAGAATTTCTTGAGGTGGTAATTCCTTAATTTTTTTAAATAATGACAAATAATATTTATAGGCAACATACACACCAAATCTTGCTTTTATGGGAAGGTTTTTGATACCCTCATAAGCATCATCAAAATCTTTTTGTATATCAGATTCTATTAGCATTTTTTCATTAAGCCGAAAGTTTTTAAAGTCGCAGCCGGGAAAATACATTCTTTCCATGCCTTGAAAATCAGCTTTAATATCTCTCAAGAAATTTACTTTTTGAAATGCTGCACCCAAACTTCTCGCAGATGGTTTCAGTGCCTCATATTGAGATTTATTTCCTTCACAGAAAATATACAAACACATTAATCCTACCACTTCGGCACTGCCATAAATGTATTCTGTATAACCTTTTTCATCATAAATTTTTTTGGATAAATCCATTTCCATACTATGGAAAAAAGCAGCAATAAGTCTGTGATTGATATTATACTTATTGACAGTAGCCTGAAAACTGTTTATAATTGGATTCAAACTGATACCTTCTTCTATTCCTTGCCAGGTTTGAATCCTAAAATCATGTAATAATTTCTCTTTATTGTAGTTGTGAAAAGAATCAACAATTTCATCAGCAAAGCGTACAAAACCATATATGTTGTGTATATGTGGTCTTAAATCTTTGTGCAGCATATTTATAGCAGATGCAAAAGATGTACTATATCGCTCTGTTGTGATGCGACTACATTCGTTACTTAGCTTGTGAAACAGTTCAATCATTGTTTATGATATTTGCGCATTTTACAAAAAAATACTAAACAGATTATAAATGAATATTGTTTAAGCAAAATTATTTTTTATTAATGCGGCTACCACTTCACCAGAAATGAGTGCGGGTGGTACTCCCGGACCAGGTACTGTAAGCTGTCCGGTATAAAAAAGATTCCTAATTTTTTTATTTCTAATGGATGGCTTTAAATGTGCAGTTTGGAGTAATGTGTTTGCAAGCCCGTAGGCATTTCCTTTAAAGGCATTGTATTCATGAATAAAATCGCTATGCGCAAATGATTTTTTGAAAATAATATTTGACTTTATTTCTTGATGGGTTCTGCGTTCAAACCTACTAATAATGGCATCGAAATACTCATCCCTCAAAGCTTCTGTATCGCCGGTAAGACCGGCAGCTGCGGGTATTAAGAAAAATAAATTTTCACAACCGTATGGTGCTACTTCGGGTTCGGTAACTGAGGCTGCACAAGCATAAAACAATGGATCTGATGGCCATTGTTTTGTTTTATATATTTCTGTAGAATGTGTATTGAAGTCTGTATCAAAGAATAAATTGTGGTGTGGAATATTTTCCAATTTTTTATTGATTCCTACATAGTATAAAAGACAACCCGGTGCCATTACTCGTTTGTCCCAATATTTATCAGAATAGTTTCTATATGATGGCTCTAATAGTTTGGCTTCAGTATGGTGGTAGTCTGCATTTGATACAACTACATCTGCTTGATATACATTTTGATCACCATTTGGATCTTCACAAATCACAGACTTTGCTGTTTGGTTTGAAACCTGAATTTTTTTTGCCTCTTGCTCAAAATGAAACTGCACACCAAGACTTTTCGCTAACTCATACATTGCATCTACTATACTATACATGCCTCCCTTGGGAAACCATGTGCCTCCTTTTATATCTGCAAAGTTCATCAGGCTATATAAAGCTGGAGTATCTTGGGCCATAGCCCCTAAAAAAATTACCGGAAACTCCATCAGTTGCTTGAGGTGTGGATGGTTAAAAAAACGTGCTACATGTTTTTGCATGGATGTAAAAACGTCTAACCTTAACAGTCCTTTAATTAATTCAATATCAAAGAGCTCTGATATTTCCTGACCCGGTTTTAATACTAGTTTTCCGATACCTACTTTGTATTTATACTCAGCTTCTGCTAAAAATTGATCTAACTGAAGTCCGCTTCCAGGTTCTATTTTTTCAAATAAAGATTTTAGTGCTTCGTAGGAAGCCGGTATATCTGTAAGTCCATCCTTCCAATAAACCCTGTAAGATGGATCTAAACGTGTAAGACTATAGTAGTCACTTACACTTCGATTAAATTGGTTGAAGAAACGCTCAAATACATCTGGCATCCAATACCAACTTGGACCCATATCAAAAGAAAACCCGTCAACATTATATTGACGGGCCCTGCCACCTGGCATCATATGTTTTTCTAATACTTTTACTTCATATCCATATTTGGCAAGAAAGCAGGCTGAAGACAATCCTGCAAATCCAGCACCAATAACAACAACTTTTTTTCTTTGCATATCTTTTTCATGACTAAAGAATTTAAGCTCTTTCGATTTGAGCTTTTAAGAGTTTCCGGGCAAAATGAATTCTACTTTTTATAGTGCCCAGCGGCTCTTGCAATACATCTGCAATTTCGTGATACTTAAATCCATCGTAATACAAAACAAAGGGATTTCTAAATATTTCAGGTAAAGCATTTATGGCAGTATGTATCTCTTTCATATTGATATTAGCTATTGCACCATTGCTTTCAGCAGGCTGCATGCTGTTTAATAAAAACTCATTTGGAGTTTTATCAAAAATGGTTTGCTGTTTACTCTTGCGACGATAATTATTAATAAAAATATTGCGCATTATGGTGTATAACCATGCTTTGATATTTGTGCCTGTGCTATATTTTTCAGCATTTGTGATTGCCCTTACCAAGGTTTCCTGATACAAATCTTTTGCTGCCTCCTGATCTTTGGTAAGAGAGATAGCAAATGGCCTTAAAAATTCGGCATTCGATACAAGCAATTGATTGAATTCTACCGTAGACATACAAATCTGTTTAATAATTAATGATACAAAGTTAAACAGAATTGAGAATCCAAAGTTCAATTTTGTTTAACTTTTTTAAAAAAAGATAAAACAAAGTATTTCAATCAGTTAGAAATAACACCTAAGATGAAGCTGAGGATATGACTGACAAGCTGTCTAAAAAAGGGAGCGAAAACAAGAACTGTTTTCAGGAAATAAAAGAAAAAGCCAAAATGATGGGACTAATTATAGGTCAGAAACAAAATCCATTACTTCATGAAGGGAGGATTTGAGCTGAATTTTGCCTGACAACTTCTTTTTGTAGGACTGAGCTATTGTTCCTGAAATTATAACGGGGATATTAGGAACCTTTATATTCAACAATGGAATATATTTATCTAAATTGAAGTTATGATGTACATTAGTAAGATGTGTGTAAACGTAATCGGGTTGCTTTGCTTTCACCACATATTCTAAATCTCTGAGAGGTACGTTGGCGCCAATATATAAGACTTGTATGCCTTTGATTTTTAATAAGTAGTAAACAAACAGTAAACCTAGTTCGTGATGTTCACCTTCCGGCAAATAGAGCAGGACTGTTGTTTTGAGCTTCAATATTGTATTTGCCTTTTCGATTCCAACTATTAATTTTTGTCTGATTATGTTTGTAATCAAATGCTCCTGAGCCGGGTTAATATGGTTTGTTTGCCATAACACACCAATTTTTTCCAAGAAAGGGAAAATAATATAAGTTATCGTTTTTTCAATACCCTTGCTAAGTATAAAACTGTCTAAAGTCATTTCGAAGCGACTCAGGTCAAGATCAACCATGAAAGTGATTAGATCATTGATTATTCGTTCTTGCTGAGCTTGTGCTTGATTTAGCGTAAATATTTTATCTCGTATTTCATCAGGTGTTAATTTACTGATGTGAGAAATCTTGAAACCATATTTGTTGAGTAATGCAATATTGAGGAGAACCTTTAATTCATCATTAGTATAAACCCTAATATTAGTATCTGTTCTATTTGGTTTTAGAAATGTATAACGCTGCTCCCATATCCGGATAGTGTGGGCCTTTATCCCACTTATATTTTCCAAATCTTTTATGGTAAACGTATTCATACTACAGTTAAACAGGAAAGGATATGATATTGTTCGGCTTTGGCTTGATTGTAGCAACCCTTGGGATTAAATTTTTATTATTTGTTTACAAATATTGTGGAGTGTTTTCTAAAATTAAGTAGTTAAACAATTGAACTTGTTAAACTTAGATACCTTGTTTTGTCTCATACATACCACAAAAGATTTTAAAAATTATTTTTTCAAAATCTGCAAATATTTTCCATAACCACTCTTTTCATATTGTTTTGAAAGCATATTTAATTGTGAATCATCTATAAAACCCATACGCCATGCCACTTCTTCAATGCAACCAATTTTCTGACTTTGCCTTTTTTCAATAACCCTTACAAATTCACTGGCATCATGTAGTGAGTCAAAAGTACCTGTATCTAACCATGCCACTCCCCGGTTCATCACCCCTACTTGCAATTTCCCGTTTTCCAAATACACCCTGTTTACATCTGTAATTTCATATTCCCCCCTGGGGGAAGGACTAATATTTTTTGCAATTTCTACAACATTATTGTCATAGAAATACAAACCGGGTACAGCATAATTTGACTTGGGCTGTGTTGGCTTTTCTTCTATGGAGATTGCCTTATTATTTTCATCAAATGCCACTACGCCATAGCGCTCCGGGTCTTGTACTTCGTAAGCAAAAATGGCTGCACCATCCACATCATTAAAACTTTGTACCAACTTGCTAAAGCCGGATCCATAAAAAATATTATCGCCCAAAATGAGGGCTACTTTTTCCTTCCCAATAAAGTTTTCTCCAAGTACAAAAGCCTGTGCCAGACCGTTTGGGGTGTGTTGGATAGTATAGTTAAACGTACAACCCAATTCAGCACCCGTACCCAGCAATCGTTGAAACTGAGCCTGATCTTCCGGTGTAGTTATGATTAATATGTCACGAATACCCGCAAGCATTAATACCGATAATGGGTAATAAATCATTGGCTTATCATAAACAGGCATTATTTGTTTACTAATCCCTTTTGTAATGGGGTATAAACGTGTCCCACTTCCACCCGCCAAAATAATTCCTTTCATAATTTATTATTTACTATGGTAGATAACCTTCGATATCTTTCAATACTGGATTCACTAAATCCTTCTCAGATAAATGCAATTGACCCTCAGCAAGCATCCAATCAATTTGCAGGCTTGCATCATTGTATAAAAGCCCTGCTTCACTTTCTTTGTGATAATAATTATCGCATTTGTAAAAGAATGATGCATGATCACTTAGTACTACAAAACCATGTGCAAACCCACGTGGTATAAATATTTGTTTATTGTTTTCTGCACTAAGTTCTACTGCAATATGCTGACCATACGTAAGGGAGCCAATTCTTATATCCACTGCCACATCCAATACATGTCCACTAATAACCCTTACTAATTTAGCTTGTGCATACTTGCCCTGCTGAAAATGCAGACCTCTTAAAACACCTTTTGATGAAAAAGATTGATTATCTTGAATGAAATGAATATTTAAACCTGTTAATGTGTTAAATCGAGCCTCATTAAAACTTTCAAAAAAAAATCCTCTGCTATCAGTAAAAACAGTGTTGTGAATGATGAAGCAATCTGCAAGTTTAGTATGTTCTATACGCATTTTTTCAATTGGCGAACAAATATAGGCGCCTTACCTATAAATTGATTTTCCAATGCATTTATTCTGCTATCGCAGAATGAAAAATGTGTATGGAATGGAATAGTCATACACGTTTTTTGAACTGTCGGAAGCAATAACACGGTAGAAAAGAAATGAATAAAAAATATTCATACTATCATAATTTAAAACACAGCTTTATATTAGCTCCGTTGTCAGCACAGGTTTATCCATCTATATCAGTAAGTTTATTATGCCCGGTGTATAATGAAGTAGCAAATCTTGCTCATATTATCCGTTTTTTTAATGCTATAAAATTAGAAGAAAAAGAGCTTCTAATTATTGATGGACAATCCACTGACCATACAAAGGAAATCATTGAACAATCGGCAATGCTGAACCCTTGTATTAAGTACTTAGAAAATCCAAATAGATACGTGCCGCATGCATTGAATATTGCAATAAAAAAAGCAACCGGTTTAATATTGATTAGAATAGATGCACACACCAATTATAGAGAGGATTATGTAGAAAAAATATTGCACTGTTTTGAAAGGACCGGGGCAGACATTGTGGGTGGGCCCATGCGCATAGCTAAAGGCAATCCGATACAACATGCCATTGGCTATGCCACTGGTACTGCCTTTGGTGTAGGCAATAGTTCATTCCATTTTGAAAGCTATGAAGGCTATACAGATTCAGTTTACTTGGGCGCATGGAAGAGAGAGATATTTTCAAGTACCGGGTTATTTGATACATCATTTAAGCGGAATCAGGATGATGAGTTTCATTACCGTGCACGCCATTTAGGGTTTAAAATTTATCAGGATCCGGAGATTGTTTCCTGGTATCAACCAAGAAAAAAAATACTGGCTTTATTTAGCCAGTATTTTCAATATGGATTGTATAAACCAAAGGTTTTAAAAAAAATACCCAGAGCCTTTCAATGGAGGCATTTAATACCTGCATGCTTTTTCATTTATCTGCTGCTGCTCCCACTATTGTTTTCCTTTTTTTCGGTTATTATATTTTTGCCTTTGGCAATGTATATCATAGCAAACTTTTATTTCAGCTTGCTTTCAAATAGCTCTTTTGTTCAGTTTCTTAGGATTGCAGCAGTCTATTTTACAATTCATTTTGCCTATGGTTTAGGATTTGTATCAGGCACTATAGCTTTATTCCAAAGAAAAAAATCTTGTTGTACTGAATCGCAAACCAACTAATCAATATGCTCTGGCAAATAGCACTCTTTTTGCAGATGGTTTGCCCGTTAAAATGCATTGACCAGCTTCATCAGTAGCATCTAAGGGAATACAACGAATGGTTGCTTTTGTAAGTCCTTTAATTTTTTCTTCAGTCTCTGCACTACCATCCCAATGTGCGGCAATGAATCCTGATTTTTCATCCAACAGTTGTAGAAATTCATCCCAAGTATTAGCAGGAGTTATATGTTCATCTCTGTATGATTTTGCTCTTGTATAAAGATTGCTTTGAATATCTGCCAATAATTGTTGTACATATAAATGAATACCCTCCATCGATACTGTTGATTTTTCTTTCATATCCCTTCTTGCCACTTCCACAGTATTCTGCTCAAGGTCTTTAGGGCCAATGGCAATACGCACAGGCACTCCTTTCATTTCATATTCTGCGAACTTCCAACCAGGTCTGGTATTATCATTATCATCATATTTAGCACGAATGCCCTGTGCTTTAAAATTTTTCATCAAACCGTCCACCTTTTCATCAATCATTGCCTTTTGTTCAGCACCTTTATAAATAGGCACAATAACCACTTGTATAGGGGCAATTTTTGGTGGCAAAACCAATCCTTGATCATCGCTGTGCGCCATTACAAGTGCACCTATAAGCCTGGTGCTTACACCCCAACTGGTAGCCCACACATGTTCCAATTTATTTTGTGCATCAGAAAACTTTACATCAAAAGCTTTCGCAAAATTCTGACCCAAAAAATGTGATGTGCCTGCCTGCAATGCTTTACCATCCTGCATCAGTGCTTCAATGCAATAAGTATCTACAGCACCTGCAAATCTTTCATTCGCTGACTTCACTCCTTTTACCACCGGTACTGCCATCCAATCTTCTACAAACTCTGCATAAATATCTAAAATTTTCAGTGTTTCCGCTACGGCTTCATCACTTGTAGCATGTGCCGTATGACCTTCCTGCCAAAGAAATTCTGCTGTACGTAAAAAAAGACGGGTACGCATTTCCCACCTCACCACGTTTGCCCATTGATTGATCAACAATGGCAAGTCTCTATAGCTTTGTATCCAATTCTTATATGTATTCCAGATAATGGCTTCACTGGTGGGCCTTACCACCAATTCTTCTTCAAGTTTAGCTTCAGGATCTACTATTAATTTACCCTTTTTTGAAGGGTCAGCTTTTAATCTATAATGGGTTACTACCGCACACTCTTTTGCAAAGCCTTCTGCATTGGTTTCTTCTGCTTCAAAAAGACTCTTAGGTACAAAAAGAGGGAAGTAAGCATTTACGTGTCCGGTTTCTTTAAACCTTGCATCTAAAGCATCTCTCATATTTTCCCACAATGCATATCCATAAGGTTTTATGATCATACATCCCCTTACTGCACTATAATCAGCTAGTCCCGCTCTTAGAACAATATCATTATACCATTGTGAATAATCTTGAGCCCTTGTTGTTATTTCTTTTGCCATAATTTTTTTTGTTGCTACCCGCAATAAAACTTTAACACATAAATAAATGTAATGAGGCCCGATTCATGCAGCTAATGAGCAGAAAAATCTACCTTTACAAAATAGTTGTGTTTTAAACCTGCGGCGAAATTACAGTTCAATGCATAAAGTATAAAATATGAATCGCTTACTAAGTTTTTTTATTGCAGCTTTTTTGTTTTCAAGTTGTAGCTCACCCTACAAAGGCATTCAAACTCCCGATGATGTCTATTATTCTCCACAGCGTGCAGAATCAGTTACAGCAAAAAATGACAACAGGTATAATGACCGATACGACCGTACAGAGGATGACAATTATCTACGTATGCGTGTACAAAACAGAAGTAGGTGGTGCAGTATAGATGACTATAGTTATTGGAACGATAGCCGCTATTATATGGATCATTATTATTACAACAGCTATAATCCACATTGGAATAACTGGAGCTCTATGAATTATGGATGTTGGAATTCATCATATTACTGTGACCCTTACAATTCTTTCCTATTCAATAGTACCTGGAACAGTTGGAATTCTCCATATTGTACAGTAGTTTATTACAACAGTCCAAAAGCATATTTTTACGGATATAGCAGTAGAAGTAATCTTTCTGCCTATAACAACAATGCTTATAACGTACCCTTAAGAGGTACCACAAAAGGTGATTATTATGCTGGCGGAGGCTATCGCAGAGATTATAACAATCCTTCACTAATGAGCAGTGGTAAACCTGTACGCACATTCTCATCCGGCAATGGTGGTTCATCTTCCGGTGGAAGAAGCGGTGGTTTCAATACTCGCAGCAGTACTGGAACTGCCCGCAGACCTCCACGCTAGTTTATAACAACTCATTGATCAAATAATTTGTAGCAACATGCATAAATATTTAGTGCTATTGTTTTTTGTATGCCTTACAGGCAATGTAATAAAAGCCCAAAACCCGGATGATGCATTAAGATCAGCTTGGTTTATTCCCGGAGGTACAGCCCGAAGCTTGGCCATTGGTGGTGCCATGGGAAGTCTTGGTGGTGATATGTCTGCAATGACTGTAAACCCAGCGGGGCTTGGATTTTATCGTACCAAAGAATTGGCTATTTCGCCTGCATTTAATCTGAATAAAAATGAATTTAGTTATCAAAATAATTTGAGTGCGGGAAATGTAAATGCATTTGCCTTAGGTACATCAGGATATATTGATGGCGGCCATAGAGATTATTACGATAATAATATTACACATTCCTATGGCTTCAGTTTTACACAAACTGCCGCATTTGGAAACAAATTAAATTACACAGGCACTAATAATACCAGCTCATATTCAGAACAATATTTAGAAGAATTTGTAAGGGATGGTGCCAATATTGATGCAGCATCCAATAACTATATTACCGGTTCATCATTGGCATTTTTTACATACCTCATAGACTCTGTGGCAGATGCTCAAGGCAATTTAATTGGCTACCGTAGTTTAGTTCCTTTGGAAGGCGGCATAATCCAAAATTATGATGAAACCCGCAGTGGCGGCATGTACGATATCAGCTTTGGTTATGGGGTAAATATGAATGAGAAAATACTGCTCGGCGGATCATTCAACATACCTTTCAGCATTTATAATAGCGACTTGCTATATACAGAAACAGACCCATCGGATGTGCTCAATAATTTCAACTACAGTTCATTGGAACAAAATTTTCGTTCCTTTGGTATTGGTGCAAATTTGAAACTTGGAATCATCTATCGTCCAAAAGAATTTTTACGATTTGGTTTTGCATTTCATACCCCTTCTTATATGGTATTCTCCGACAGATTAAAAGCAACGATGACAACCGATACGGAAGGGTACAAAGGTGTTCAAACAAAAAGCAGTGCCGATGCAGATTTTGGCATTGGAGAGTGGACTACAAGAGACTATGCACAGCTTACTCCTTGGCGTGCCATTGTAAGTGGCTCTTATGTATTTAGAGAAACACAGGATACCAAACTACAGCGGGGTTTTATAACTGCAGATGTTGAATATGTCAATTATAGAGGAGCCAGATTTTCGCAGGTTGCAGAAGATCCTGACCCGGCTTATGACAGCTACTTGAGCTTTGCCAATGAAACCAATAAAACATTTCTAAAAGGAGCCATCAATGCACGAGCAGGTGCAGAAATAAAGTTTGCCCCTTGGGCCATAAGAGCTGGTGCAGCATACTATGGCAATCCTTATGAAGATGTGCCTACTAAGGCCAGTCGTGTACTGCTATCCGGAGGCATAGGATATAGATACGAGGGTATGTTTCTTGACCTTACTTACGCATTTACCATGAATAAGGATTTACAATTCCCTTATAGACTTAATGATGTGCCAAATTCATTTGCAGTTTGGAACAATAATAGAGGACAAATTATGGTCACCGTTGGGGTCAAATTATAACTATTTTTTTCGAAATTTATTTCAAAAAATTGTATTGATTTATTGCCTCAAAAATGGATTGTGTTTCTTTTCATGA
Organism: uncultured Parafilimonas sp.; assembly: GCA_937892395.1. GTDB lineage: Bacteria > Bacteroidota > Bacteroidia > Chitinophagales > Chitinophagaceae > CALAGJ01. The sequence goes on along the minus strand of CALAGJ010000183.1, from coordinate 36,867 downwards.
TCAATAGTAGTATGTGGGCCATGTCCATTATAAATAACTGTTTCATCAGGCAATATAAATAATTTTTGACGGATAGATTGTAGCAATAAATCATGATCTCCTCCAGGTAAATCTGTACGCCCAATACTTTCTCTAAACAGCACATCGCCACCAATCAAAAAATGTTCTTCTTTACAATAAAAACAAATACTGCCAGGGCTATGACCCGGCACATGTATGATTTCAAATGTATATTTTCCAAAAGGTATCTTTTCACCTTCATTAAGAAATAGAAGCGGGCCTGTATAATTTTCAAATGGCAACCCATATAACTGGCCAATCTCCGGTGCATGGAGCAAAACTTTTTCTTCCAACGGGTGAATGTTCAAGTCCAAATTATAAGTATCCGCCACCCATTTATTTCCAAATACATGGTCTAAATGACAATGTGTATTGAGCAGCATCACAGGCTTCAATCCATTATGTTCAAGATACTTTTGCAGCGTTTCCTGCTCTGCAGGGAAATAGCATCCCGGATCAACAATAATAGCCTCGCCTTCCTCGTTATGCAATACATAAGTATTCTCCTGAATTGGGCTAAATGTGAAAAAATGTATGATTATCATATAATTTTATAATTGGTTAATGTGAATGTATTAATTTTAAATCCGAATTAACAAAAATGATGTTAGCGAATATACGATTCAAACTACTGCTTTTACTCTTTTCTCTCATTTATATTCTTCCTGCAAATACTCAAGTAAATGCTGTAGTATTTGGGAAAAACAGAATTCAATATAAAAAGTTTGACTGGCATTTCTATCAGAGTGAAAACTTTAATGTTTATTACAACGAAGGTGGGTTGGAATTGGCAAAATATATTGTGCAGGTGGCTGAGGAAGAATTGAATGGAATTGAGGATGCAATGGAGTATCCGCTCAGTAAAAGGGCTGATATCATTATTTACAATCATTATGATGACTATAAAAGCAGCAATATTGGTTTAGGAATAGATTGGCAGAACTCAGGTGGCATTACCAGATTGGTCAATAACAAAATGGCTTTATATTTTGATGGCAACCACAACACGCTGCACACCCGTTTAAAGGAAGGTATTGCACGCATACTCATGGAAAATATTCTATTTGGAGATGATATAGGAGAGTTTGCAAGCAATCAGGCTCTTTTAGATTTACCCACATGGCTTACTGATGGATATGTATCTTATATTGGTGAACATTGGAGCGCAGCAAAAGATGAAGAATTGAAAAATGCCATATTAAGTGGTAACTATAAAAATTTTAATCAACTTGCTTTTGAACAACCCGTGCTTGCAGGTCATTCCTTCTGGTATTATATTGCAAGAAAATACAAGGAAAAAAATGTAACCTATTTTTTATACCTCTCCAGAATTTATAAAAATTTAAATAGCGCATCTGAACGGATTTGTAAAAAGAAATTTAATGATGTGCTCGTTGATTTTATGAATGAAGAAGGAGAGCGTTATCTCAATGATATAAAGCAGAGGCGAAATGCACCAAAAGGAAGGCTGAGTGTAATAGAAGATTTATACAGAAGTGATTTTTATCATTTTGCTGCGAACCCAAATCCAAAAAATAATGCTTATGGTGTTGTAGAATTTACAAGGGGAAAGTACAGGGTTAAATTTTTGGATAATGTGTATGATGAAAAAACGCTATTGGAATATGGAGCACGCACCAGGCAAGGGGATATTAATCCGAATACACCCATTCTGGCCTGGGATGGCAAGGGTAGCAGGTTGTTGTGCATTTACAATCTTCAAGGCAAAACATACATGTTTGTATATGATATGATTGCAGGTATAAAAAGATTTAAGCAGGAAATAACAGGGTTTGATCAAATTTTAGATGCAGGCTATCTTACAGATGCAAATACTTTGGTACTGAGTGCAGTAAAAAATGGACACAGCGATATTTTTACCTATAGAATTGACAATGGAAAAACAACTGCTATTACCAATGATGTATATGATGATCTCGATCCTACATTCGTTACTTTTCCCGGTAGGTATGGAATAATATTTTCTTCCAACAGACCAAATTCAAAAGCGCTGGATGCAGATACTGCCATACCCAGCAGAAATAGGTTCAATATTTTTCTAGCAGATTTTGACAATAAAGATTATCGCCAAGTTACGCAGCTTACCAATATGAAATATGGCGAAGCACGATATCCTATGCAATATAGTGTTAACCACTTCACCTTTGTAAGTGATGAAAATGGCATTGGAAACAGGTGGGCCGGATTTTTTACCACACAAACAGGAGGATTAGATACCCTTTTTGTTATCGGCGATGATTTACTACGCAATCCAGATAAAGCTACTTTAGACAGTACTTTAGACGCATGGCAAAAATCGGCTCCAGATAGTATTGCATATTTCAAAACATATGAAGATAGCACCTATACTTTCCCTATTACCAATTATCAAAGTAGTTTATTGGAAACAAGGGTTGCTGGCAATAACGATCAGGTAAGTGAAGTAAGACGGGAGGGTGATTCAAAATTCTTATACAAGCTGCGCATTGATTCACTTGCCTTACGCAAAAGAAACATCAATGCAAGACCAACAGATTATATCAGAAATAAAATAATTGCAGAAAAACTGGCTGGTGGTCAAAAATTAGAAGAAACTATTGAGGTACCCGTGCCGGGCAATGACTTATTTCAAAATGAGTTTGATGGAGATACATTACTTGCTGCATTGCCAAAGCAGAAGCCAGTAGAAGAAAATCCAGTCACACAATTGTATAGTAAAGACAATGCATTATCAAAAGCAAGTCTGCATCCATACAAGTATAAATTTGATGCAGATTTTGTATCTGCGGGTCTTAGTAATAACATACTTATAAACAGGTATCAACCTTACGCAAATGGTTCTCTTCCAATTGTGCTCAATAATGGTAGTGAGCTCAATCTCACACTTGGTGCCACGGTAACTGATGTGCTGGAAGATTTAAAATTTGTGGCAGGCTATAGATCTGGTTTTTCATTTAGCGATAATGATGTCTATTTTAGCTTTCAAAATCAAAGAAGATTCATTGATTGGGGGCTTACTTACTACAGAAGTAAGATATCAAATTTTCCAGGTTTTTTTCGCTTTGATGATATTCGTTCCATCTATAATAATGTAATGTTGAGCAACCTTTACCAATTCAATATTACCTATCCAATAGATGAAATAAAAAGTGTAAGACTAAGTGGTGGTTTAAGACGAGACAGAGGCGTGGTACGTCCAGCAAATTTTATCTTTGGCGCTCCAGATTCATTGGGTCTTAAATTCAAAGACTCCGTGGCCAATACAGCAATTGCCAGGGTAGAATTTGTATATGACAATACAATTAGTAAAGCAGATAATATTTGGGATGGATTGAGATTTAAGGTTTATAATGAAATGTATTTGCCAACAGAAACCGGCTCTTCTATTAAAGGAAATAAAGTATTCATTACCGGATTTGATGCAAGATATTATTACCCTATTTACAAAAACTTTACATGGTGTGTAAGAGCCGCCGGAGATATGTCCTACGGAGATGCGTATATGATTTATTACTTGGGCGGAGTAGATGGCTGGCTATCGCCAAAAGCGAATGTTAATCCACAGCCTTCTTCTAATCAGCAATATCTCTATCAAACTCTTGCTGTGAACATGCGAGGCTATACTCAAAATCTGGCCAATGGCAATAATGCAGTTGTTATCAATAGTGAACTTAGACTACCTGTATTTACTACTTTTATAAAAAAACCAATCAATAATGCCTTTGTCAGAAATTTTCAATTAGTGCAATTTATTGATTTGGGTACAGCATGGAATGGTGGTCCAAATAAGATAGCAAGACCTACAGTTTTTTATTCTCCTTTCAGTGTTACTCCAAACGATATAGTACCTGATCCTACAAACCCTGTTGTTGTAAAACTCAAACCGGGTGGCATAGGACCATTTGCAGGGGGATATGGATTTGGCGTAAGAAGCACCCTGCTTGGCTATTTTGTAAAATTAGATGCCGCTTGGCCCATGAGCCTCTTCTTTCAGGGCAAGCCCATATTATACCTAGCACTTGGCTTTGATTTTTAATACTGCAATACAATGTCTTCAAAAGAAAGTTTTATAGCATCAGTACAGGAAGGCTATACATTTAAAGGTAATCATGTGCCGCTTGGCGTGGCTGTTTATGAAGGTAATGCATTACCGGAGGCAACAGTTTATTTACCACTAAAAACCTTAAACAGGCATGGCCTCATAGCCGGTGCCACAGGCACAGGTAAAACAAAAACACTTCAACTCATCAGTGAATACCTTAGTGATGCAAGCATTCCGGTATTGCTTATGGATATAAAAGGTGACCTGAGTGGTATTGCCATGGCAGGCAATTCTAATCCAAAAATTGAAGAGCGCTGCAGGCTGATGAATATCAACTATAAGCCTTCAAATTTTCCTGTTGAACTGCTTACCCTCAGTGATGAAAAGGGTGTAAGACTTAGAGCCACGGTAAGTGAGTTTGGGCCGATACTCCTCAGTAAAATTCTTGGTCTAAACGATACGCAGGGTGGACTGTTGGCCATGCTCTTTAAATATGCTGACGATGAAAAAATGCCTTTGGTAGATTTAAAAGATATCACCAAATTATTACAATATGCAGGCAATGAAGGCAAGGCAGCACTGCAAGCATTATATGGGCAAATTTCCGCCAGCACTACAGGCACTATTTTGAGAAAAATCATAGAGCTAGAGCAGCAAGGTGCAGATGCATTTTTTGGAGAACCTAGCTTTGAGGTGGATGATTTAATGCGGGTAGGAGAAGATGGCCGTGGTATTATCAATATACTCCGTGTTACGGATATGCAAAACAGGCCAAAATTGTTTTCAACCTTTATGCTTCAAATGCTGGCAGAACTATATGCTACCAGCCCCGAATCAGGAGATATAGATCAGCCTAAACTTGTATTATTTATTGATGAAGCACACTTAGTATTTCAAGAAGCTACTGATGCACTTTTGCAACAATTGGAAACCGTAATCAAACTCATTCGTTCAAAAGGAATTGGAGTATTTTTTTGCACACAAAATCCGCAGGATATTCCTGCATCAATCCTTAGCCAACTTGGATTAAAAGTGCAGCATGCATTAAGGGCATTTACTGCGGCTGATCGTAAAACTATTAAACAGGCAGCAGAAAATTTTCCTGTTACATCGTTTTACAAAACAGATGAATTACTCACTCAAATGGGTATTGGAGAAGCACTCATAACACTTCTCAATGAAAAAGGTATCCCCACTCCATTGGTGCATACCTTACTTGCCCCGCCACGAAGCAGAATGGATATTTTACAGGAAGCAGAAATCAATAATATTCTACAAACAAGCAAACTGGAAACAAAATATTGCGAAGTAGTAGATAGCCAAAGTGCGTATGAAATTCTAACTGATAAGCTCACAGAAGCTGCTGAAAAAAAGAATGAAAAAGAAGAGAAAACAGAAAAACATACATCAAAAGAGGAGAAAGGTTTTTTTGATAACCCCACTGTAAAACAAGTAGGCCGCACTGCCGCAAGCATCATTACCAGAAGTTTGCTTGGTGCATTGGGTCTTGGAGGTCGAAGTAGTAAGAAGCGGAAAACTTTGTTTTGAGGTATTGTTTGTTGGTAAACCTAAATATGTTTTAATTTACATTGTATTTATAGGAGCAACAGCAACTAACAAAAAGTAAACAAAAGTCTATTTTCATTCCTATACTTTCCGCATCTTTCTAAATGAGGTATAAAAATTTGCTCTGCTGTTGGCAATAGTTTTTACCCAATTGTATTGGTGCGTTTTACAATCTTTTTTATGATATCATCTAATTGATGTGCACTTTCACTTAGATAGTTTAAGCTTTTTTTAACTTCCTCTAAATTTTCTTCTTCTACACATTGAGATAATACATCCGTAAGTGCTAAGATATTTGATAAAGGTGCACGTACTAAATGTGATTCTTGATAGGCAATTTCTCTTAGTAAGCTTTTTTGCTTTTTTACTGTTGTTTCTGTTTCAATTTGTAGGGTGATATCTAAAGCACTAACAAAAATCCACTCTGTTTTTGATTCTGCAATATCTTCTGCTACAGGACATACTGTAAATAAATAAATTCGATTTTTTCCTTCCGACAAATAATGAATTCCCGATGTACCTACAGTTCCGTTTGATGCCTTCATCAGCAAATCTTTAGCCTCGTCATGAAATTCTTGAGGTATAAATTGTATAAATGCATCACCCCGTTTTGGAATTACACCCGTGAGTTGATACATATCATTGGAAAATCGCTCATTAAAAATTTTTATACCACCGTTTAAATCAATCAATATTTTACTGGTATGAGAATTATTAAAGATGGTATCTAAGAGTTTGTTTTTTTCATTCAACTCCAACAATAGTTTCTTTTCATAACTCACATCAAAACCAATACAGAGCACACCTTGTAGCAAACCTGCTTCATCAAAGAATGCCGAAAATTCCCATTCAGACCAGATGTAATCACCATCTGCAGTTGGTTTTCTAATGGTACCATGCGTACTGCAGTATGGCGGTTGTAAACATGCTGCAGCAGTAGTATTACAAATATTATTGTCATCAGGATGAATAGTTAGGTAGGTATCAACACCAATAAAATCTTTTGAGATAAAACTGTATTTCTGATTAAATAAATTATTGCAGTAAATGTATTGGCCATGAAGGTTTGTAACAACAACCTGATATATTATACTATTTCTCAAAAAGGCTGGTATCAGATTTTCGACATTCATTTTGCAAACTTAAAAAAGTATTAAATAAAACCAAAGTTGCATTCTTATCCTATGCATCACCACATTGTTGAAACCCCACTTAATTTTTTTCGTAGAAAACTTAGAAAAGTGATTCCCCTATTTTTAGAGCTTTCAAAAAGAAAATCAATTTTACCATGAGTGAAAAAAAATTCCAACCATTCATTGCGCCAGAGGCGCATATAAAAGAATTTACGGTAAAGGCTATATTAATGGGTTGTGTTTTTGGGGTAATATTTGGCGCAGCCACAGTTTATCTTGCATTAAAAGCAGGGCTTACTGTAAGCGCTTCTATTCCCATAGCCGTTATCTCCATTACATTGGGGCGAAGGCTATTAAAGACAACTATCCTTGAAAATAATATCATACAAACCACGGGTAGTGCGGGTGAAAGCATAGCCGCAGGAGTAGTATTTACCCTTCCGGGATTTTTATTTTTAACCGACCCTGAGAGTGCCAGTTTCTTTAATTATATGACCATTCTTACTATCGCCATATTTGGTGGCATTCTGGGTACATTGATGATGATACCCCTTAGAAGGTCATTGATTGTAAAAGAACATGGTGTGTTGCCCTATCCGGAAGGCACTGCCTGTGGCGATGTATTGATAGCAGGAGAGAAAGGAGGAGATTTTGCCAAAACTGCATTTTGGGGTTTGGGTTTTGCATTTGCTTATGCCTTGCTGCAAAAAGTTTTTCATGTGATTGCTGAAACGCCTTATTGGATGACCAAGCAAGCCAATAAATTTTTTCCATCAGCAAAAATTGCAGGCGAAATTACTCCTGAATACTTAGGAGTTGGGTACATTATTGGGCCAAAGATTTCAGGAGTATTAGTGGCAGGTGGAGTATTTGCATGGTTAGCTATGATACCGCTACTATCCGCCTTAGTACCACCAGATGCCATAGCCGCTCAATTGGTAAAGCTTGGATATTTAAAGGATACATTAACCGCAGGTGGCAAGGGCAATTGGGATCCAACCGCTCATATTTTTAATGATTTTTCTGCAGCTGTGTACTATGCCTATGTAAGGCAGATTGGCGCAGGTGCAGTAGCGGCAGGTGGTTTTATTACACTTATAAAAACGATTCCTACCATCATTTCTTCGTTTAAAGGAAGTCTTGGTTCTATGAAAAAAGGTGAGGATGCCAAAGCAATAAGTCGTACAGAAAGAGACTTAGATATTAAAGTTGTACTTATAGGAAGTGGATTATTGATTGCACTTATTACAATACTTCCAAATATACCCGGCGATAATTTTTTTCAGAAATTTTTGATTGGCGTTTTGGTCATCATATTCGGGGCATTTTTCGTAACAGTATCCTCCAGAATTGTGGGTTTAATAGGCAGTAGCAATAATCCTATAAGCGGCATGACAATAGCAACCTTAATGGGCACTTGCCTGATTTTTATTGCAGTGGGTTGGAGTGGTAAAGTATATGAACCAATGGCATTGGTAGTAGGTGGAATTATCTGTATAGCTGCGGCCAATGCTGGAGCCACTTCACAGGATTTGAAGAGCGGGTATATTGTAGGTGCTACTCCAAAATATCAGCAAATAGCATTATTTATTGGGGCTATTGTATCCTCCATTGTCATTGGTTTGACAGTACAATTTTTAGATAAACCTACTGCTGCTATGATAGCAAAAGGAGTAACAGATCATGCCATAGGCAGTGAATTTTTTCCTGCACCACAGGGAACACTTATGGCTACGCTGGCAAAAGGGATTTTGTCTTTTAATTTAGATTGGGTTTATGTACTATCTGGTGTATTCTTAGCCATTGTAATGGAGCTTTGTGGCATTAAAGCATTGAGCTTTGCAGTAGGGGCATATCTACCTTTATCCACTACTTTGCCCATATTTATTGGAGGTGCTATTCGTGGCTTGGCGGATAAAAAAACAGGTGGCTCAAAATCTGCGGAAGAGGAAGAACTGGGTAAGGGTAACTTGTTTGCAACAGGTCTTGTGGCGGGTGGTGCCGTGGCTGGTGTAATTATAGCCATACTTGCCGGCTTTGATGGCACAGCATCATTTTTACAATCCGTAAACATGGAGCATGGCATAACTGCAATGCTTGGGGACAATGGATACTTTATACTTGGTGTATTATTTTTTGCCGCATTAGGTTTTATGTTATATAAAATTGCCCTGAAAAAAGAATAGATCTATTTGCTTTTTATAATGATACAATAAAATATCAATAAGCAATTTCATTCAAATAAAAGTGTATGAAACTAAGCCTCGAAGTATGTGCCTTCAATATTCAAAGCTGCCTGATAGCAGAAAAGGCAGGAGCAATTCGTGTAGAACTTTGTGACAATCCTTTAGAAGGTGGTACCACGCCATCTTATGGCACCATAAAATATGTGAGGGAAAAAATTGGAATACAATTATATCCCATCATCCGGCCACGAAGTATGAACTATTTGTACACCACAGATGAATGGCAAATTATAAAAACAGATATTGAACTGTGTAAACATTTGGGTTGTGATGGTATTAGCATCGGCATTCAAAAACAGGATGGTACCATTGACGCTGATTTGATGCAGCGTGTCAATGACCTTGCCTACCCTATGGGTGTAACCTGCAACCGTGTATTTGATGCCGTACCAGATCCATTTGAGGCACTTGAAACTTTGATAAATTGTGGTTGTGAACGAATACTTACATCAGGATTGGCTTCAACTGCCCCAGAGGGTGCAGCAGTTTTAAAGGAATTGCTGAAGAAAGCTGAAGATCGTATCATCATTATGCCGGGTGCGGGTGTTCGTGCTCAAAATTTATATCAACTCATACAAGACACTGGTGCTACAGAGTACCATAGTTCTGCAAGAATATCAGTTGCAAATACACTCTTGTATGAAAATAAAGCCATAACCGATATGGGAAATTTGTACTTGGCAGATGAATTAGAGCTTAAAAAAATGCTAAATATTTTAAAATAGTTATTATTAGATATGAAGATAAGCTTTGATGATTTACATGATATTTCCAAAGGGAAACTACAGGACTAAATATAAATAAACAGCAAAAAATATTTGTAGGTAAAGTAAAATAAAGAAAAAATATTGTAGCACAAGTTTCGATAAACCTACTCTATCAAATATACTAATCAGAGTGACCCTGTATCTTACGCACAATAGGCAATACCCATGCACGTGGAGTAAATCTGATGGAATTTGCCATTAAATAATTCATCCAGCCATGTATTACGGTAAGTTTTCCTTTCATCATTGCCTTATATCCAAACAAAGCCACCTCTGCCGATGTAGGTAATTTCTTTCCTTTTACAAGTGCACTGTTTTCCATAGCAGCTGCCGCCTGAAAGCCACTCTCTGTGGCACCAGGACATAGGCATGTAACCGATACCCCAGACCCCTTTAGTTCATTACTCAATGCTTCGCTAAAAAATAATACATAGCTCTTAGTAGCGTAATACACAGCCATTGTAGGACCCGGTTGAAATGCCGCAGTTGATGCCACATTTAGAATGCGCCCTAATTTTCTCTTTATCATATCCGGGATGAATAAATAACAGAGTTTTGTCAGTGATTTCATATTGAGATCTATCATTTGCTCTGTTTTAGTCCAGTCGTTTTCAACAAAGAATCCAAAGTCTCCAAAGCCTGCATTATTGATAAGGTAGTCCACATGGATATCTTGCCTTTTGCATGTATCATATACAAGCTGTGCCTCATTCATTTTGCTAAGATCGGCTGCAATTACATGCACTACAACACCATATTGTTGCTTCAGTGTATCGGCCAGTGCGGTTAGTTTATTTGCACTACGTGCAATGAGTACTAAGTCGTTTTTCTGCGCTGCAAATATTTTTGCAAACTCAAGCCCAATTCCAGATGATGCTCCTGTTATTAATGCCGTTGCCATTTGTATCAATTATGGTGCAAATATAAAGGAGATTTATTTTTCAAACATTTTATATTAATAGTTGAATATTTAATAATGGCAGTTCACAATGGATGATTCTATAGTCAATGAAAAATAAAATATAATAAACCCTTCCGGGAATGAATAAGCTATATACCTGCTATACACAATTTGTTAAACCGCTTAGCTCTATTAACAAATAACCGTCATATTATCATTAAAATTTCAAATATGTTGAAAGCAAAGCTGGCATTAAGTTTCAGAGATATTGACCAATTTAAGATTTAGTACACAATACCGTTTATCACAGGTTTGATTATAGATTGATGCTTTAGTGTAAATATAAAATTATGGGTCTATGCACCCCCGATGTTTGCCCTACAAAATAAGTCAGACAAAAAATCTGATAAACATTAAAAATTAAAAAATTTGTTATGAAAAGAGTATTCATTTTATGTGCAGGTCTGCTGGTAGCAGGTGCTGCAATGGCCAATGTGCCGCCAAAAGTAAATGCCAGTATTAATGCTAGGCTTTTAAAAGAATTTAATAATGCTTCAAATGTAAGCTGGGTGCGTACAGGAGATTACACCGAAGCCATATTTGATTGGAATGGCAAAAAGTCACAGGCGTTTTTTACTCAGGAAGGTAATTTAGTTGCATTTGCACAAAATGTATCCATAGAAAATTTGCCCCAAAAAACACTCAGTACAATTCAAACAAAATACAGCAAGTATAAAATTACTGAACTGTCTAGGATAGAACATGCAGAAGTTGGCACAAAATATTATATCGCCTTAGAAAATGAAACAAAAAGAATCATTTTAGAAACTGATATAAATGGATCCATATCGGTATTTCAAAAATCAAATAAATAAAATGCGAAAGCTTTAAAAAAGGCTGCCTGAAAAGACAGCCTTTAGTTTTTATTCCACAGATACAGCTTTTAATAAGATTCTTCTTTATTTGGAAAGGTTCCCTCCTTTACATCATGTATAAATGATTGAAAAGCTACAGTAATTTGGTCATAGAGATTAAGATATTGTCTTAAAAATCTAGGTTTAAACTCAGTGTTGATGCCTATCATATCATGCATCACCAATACTTGCCCATCACAACCTGCACCTGCACCAATACCAATGGTAGGAATGTGTAAGGATGCAGTCACCTTTTCTGCTAATGCAGCAGGAATTTTTTCTAAAACAATTCCGAAACACCCGGCTTGCTCCAATGTGAGGGCATCCTGTAGTAATTTTTGTGCCTCCGCTTCTTCTTTAGCTCTTACATTATAAGTACCGAATTTATAAATACTCTGGGGTGTAAGACCAAGATGACCCATTACAGGAATGCCAGCACTTACTATTCTACCAACTATATCAGCCACTTCGGCACCTCCTTCTAATTTTATAGCATGTGCTCCAGTTTCCTTCATAATTCTTATAGCAGATGCTAAGGCAATCTCCGAATTACTTTGATAGCTGCCAAATGGAAGATCTACCACCACAAGACAACGCTTTATTCCTCTTATGACAGACGATGCATGATAAATCATTTGATCCAAAGTAATAGGTAGTGTTGTTTCATGGCCAGCCATAACATTACTGGCACTATCCCCCACTAATATTACATCTATACCGGCTTTGTCCATAATTCCTGCAAAGGAAAAATCATAAGCCGTAAGCATGGCAATTTTTTCGCCACTTGACTTCATTTTTTGAAGGGTAGCCGTCGTAATTTTTTTAACTTCTTTCTGAACAGACATAAATAAAATTTTTTGCAGTGATGAAAAGAATATGCCCCTGCTTTAGAATAAAACATATTCAGAAAGAGATACAAAGAAACAAACAAATTGTATTTGCCTACAATTTTATTTGCGGTTATTTCATAAAAATGGCCATAACAACCTGCTATGGCCTGTACAACTAATACGATGACATCTATTGAGATGGTGGCATTTGTTTTCTTTGCCGCTCCATCATTTTTTTCTCCATTTCTTTAAACTGCTGAAATTGTTCCGCAGTAAGTGTTTTCTTGATAGATGCATCTCTGGTATCTATCACTTTATCCATCACAGATTTTTCTGGTCTTTCACCGGGATGAGCATTGTGCCAGTTTTCCATTTCAGTAAAAAAATCTTTCATCGTAATGGTCAGTTTTTGCTGCTGGTCTTCATTTAATTTTAATTGGGGAATGACTTCTTCATTAAAATGCATCAATCGCTGCTCCACACTCATTTTTGGAGGCGGGCCCTGCTGCGCATGCAATTGGCTTAAAAATAATAACAGGAGCAACAGGAGTTTTACTTTCATTAATTTCATATTTACTTTTTTTATAGGACGACATGTTGATTCAAATCCTTTCCTTGAAGGATGGCTAACAGCTATGCCAACAAAAAAATAATTTTCATTTTTTATTGAAAATTCAGAATATATATTATTTTTGTTCCATGAAATTAGCAGAAGCAAGACAGCAGTTTGTACAAAGCTGGGGAGTATTGGGCAGCCAATGGGGCATAAATCGCACTATGGCACAGGTGCATGCATTGTTATTGACGGCCCCGGGTGCATTATGCACGGACGACATCATGGAGCAGTTGAAAATAAGCCGTGGCAATGCAAATATGAATTTAAGAGAACTCATAAATTGGAGTATAGTGGATAGAGTGATTATAGCCGGGGATAGAAAAGAATATTTTCAGGCGGAGAAAGATATTTGGAAAGTGGCTACCCGCATCATGTATCAACGAAAGAAAAGAGAATTAGACCCAATGTTGAAAGTACTTGCGGCTTTGGAATTGGTAGAAGGTGATAAACGAAATCCCGATATAAAAGCTTTTACAGAAACAGTAGGCAGTATAAGAAAATTTGCTGCACAAGCGGATAAGAGTATGGACACCCTAATTAAAGCAGAAGAAAATTGGTTTGTAAATCAATTTATGAAACTTATGAAATAAAATGGAGCTAGAGTTTGCTGACAATAAGAGTCTGATAAACTGCTGCATGAACCCAAAGTATCTAAAATGAAATCAGAAGAAGAAAAAGGGCAACTCATTTATGATGATGCCTGCCCCTTGTGTAGGGCTTATACAAAAGCTTTTGTACAATATGATTTATTAAAGCCCAATCAAAGAAGTAGTTTTTCAAATCTACAGCCTGAAGTATTAACTTGTATTGATGTTAACAGGGCAAGGCATGAAATTCCTTATGTAAATACTTCAACAGGCATTACCCTATATGGCATGGATGCGCTGCTTGCCATACTTGAAAAAAAGACACCAAAACTTGTACATATATGTAAGAAGCCCATCATTTATAAAATCCTACAACAATTGTATCATTTCATTTCTTACAATCGAAGGGTAATAACAGCAACCAGACAAGCAGTAGGCGCATTTGATTGCTCTCCAGATTTTAATTATTTATATAGAATTCTTTTCTTATGTATTGGCATTCTATTCAATACTGCCATGCTATATATTGTGCAAAGTGCATTTATGCAGGAATCTATTTTTAGGAATGTATCCATGCCCCAATTACAAATGGCTCACCTTGCGCTGGTAGGCTGCAATTTATTGTGCGCAGCAATGCTGCAAAGAAAAAATGCAATAGAATATTTAGGTCAAATCAATATGCTGGCATTAATGACTATTTTACTGTTATTGCCTTTTTGTATCATCTACCAATTCATACCATCAGACATGACCATTTGGAGCAATGTCTGGATGGGGTTTGTCTTCCTATTTATAATTTTTGAGTACAGGAGAAGAATGCGTTATACTGGTGTGATTCAGCATCATAAATTTGTGATACTGGTTAACTGTATTACCGTGGCTACTTTTATTGCCTTTCTGCTTTTTGCGTAAATAATATTTCATAAAAAAATGTTTGAAAAATTTACTTACATACTTTGATGAAATTTTTACTGTTTTAGCTCAAAGCAATTAATGTAATACATAAAATGAGCCTTTTTAAACATTCTTGTATCATTTGTCATAAAAAGAGTGAGACAAACTTCGATTAGCATTTACCTCACTCTTAATAAATCACTATCAACTCAACTATCAGCCAAAAGGATCTGAGTAAAATCAGTTTTTTCTTACCAAATATGCACCCTTGCAGAATCCGGCAAATACATTTTATCTCCTGCTTTAATATTGAATACTTCATAGAAAGCATCCACATCTTGCATAGGTCCATTTACCCTATACTTGGCTGGGCTATGTACATCTGTAAGCACCCTGTTTCTCAAGCTTTCTGGCGTGCTCTGACTGAGCCATCCCAAAGCATAACCTAAGAAATAACGTTGCCCGGGTGTAAGCCCACCAATGGGCTTGTTTGCTTTGTATTGATCTGTTTTTACAAATGCATCCCATCCTAATAAAACACCTCCCAGATCTGCAATATTTTCTCCAAGTGTAGCACGGCCATTTATATATAAACTATCTATCACCCTAAAGCCATTAAACTGCTTTACCATAACATCAGCTTTTTTTCCAAATTTTTCTTCATCCTCTTTAGTCCACCAGCTTACTAAATTTCCTTTTTCATCAAATTGTCTTCCTTCATCATCAAATCCGTGTGTTATTTCATGACCAATTGTACTTGCTGCTGCATAACCATATACCAATGCATCATCCAATTCGTCATCTTTATATCCTGGCACTGTAAATATTCCCGCAGGGAGCACAATTTCATTATTGCTTGGATTATAGTATGCATTGTATGTTTGAGGAAACATATCCCACTCCTCTTTATCTACCGGTTTGTCTAATTTATTGATTTCATAAGCATGCCACCAACTTCTTGCATTGATAATATTTGACATATAGCTATCCGGCATTATTTTCATGGCACTGAAGTCTTTCCATTTGTCAGGATATCCCACTTTTTTACTGATACTTGTGAGTTTTGCATAAGCCCTTTCTTTGGTAGGAGTACTCATCCAGTCCAATTTTGTAATGCGCTCTTTCAAAGCTGTGCGAATGGATTCTACAAGATTGCTGTATCTAAGGCGTGCTGTGCTGTCAAAATATTCTTTCACATAGAGCTTACCCATTAATTCTCCCATCATATTTTCCTGATCGCCTATAACTCTTTTCCACCGTAGCTTGCGCTGCTTAGCACCACTCAATAATTTGCCAAATGCGAAAGATTCTTTACCAACAGTATCTGGTAGGGCATAGTCAAAAGCATCTACAACCCTGTATTGCATATATGATTTCCACGTAGCGATTGGCATAGCAGATAACAAGCCATTGAGTGTTGTATAATATTCCGGCTGACCCACTATTACTGAGTCTATTTTGCTAATACCATTTGTGGTAAAATAGGATTGCCAGTTAATAGCAGAAGCCAATTTTGGCAAATCAGTAAAAGCCATTTTATTATAATTCGCATAAGGACTTCTCAGATCTTCTAATTTTCTATGAGCCGCAGCCAGCTTGGTTTCAAGCAGCATAATTTGAGTAGCTGTGGCATCTGCTTCTGATGACTTAGTGCCACTCAGTTGTAGTACACAACTGATGTGCTTTACATAAGCTGCACGTATTGCAGTATTACTACTATCTGTTGAAAAATAATATTCTCGTTCAGGTAGTCCTAATCCTCCCTGCCATAAATGCAATGCATACTGCTCACTATTTTTCGCATCCTGATATATACCTGTAGATATTGGACTTTCTACACCTGCTATATTGAGTGCAGCCATTACAATAATAAGGTCGGACATGGATGCAGCTTGATTTATTTTATCCAACATGGTTTGAATGGGTTTCATTCCTTCTGCTTCTATTTTTGCAGAGTCCATAGCAGCCTTATAATAGTCTCCAATAATTTGCTCGGGACTTCCTGCTACAGCTTTTGAAGCTCCAGCAGTTTCAGCAATTCGTTGTAATCTTTTGAGGTTTTCTTCAATTACTAAGTTGGCAATACCCCAAGAGCTTTGATCTTCTGGAATAGCATTTTTTTTGAGCCATCCGCCGCAGGCGTACTGAAAAAAATCATCCGCAGGATTTACGGTTGTATCTAAATTAGCTGCAAGAATATCTACCTTTTCTACAGGAGTATTGCATGCATAAAAAGTGGCGCAAAGCGCAATGCAAAAGCATAAATTTTTTAGGTGCATATTACAATTTGAAGCGGTGAATGTAGGGAAATAGGTGGCTGATATTATAAATATTGTATGAGTAAAACTGGGATACAATTTTTAAATATTAAAACATAGTTTTTGTATATCCCTATTTTTGAATGATGTCTAATACAAGCGTTCATTTTAAAAATAAATTTGAGCAGGCATATCAACAATTAAATGCCCGTCAACAAGAAGCTGTAAATACAATAGAAGGACCGGTAATGGTAATAGCCGGGCCGGGTACTGGCAAGACACAAATACTTGCTTGCAGGATTGGTAAAATATTAAAAGAAACAGATACTGCCCCACAGCATATCCTTTGTCTTACTTATACAGAGGCCGGTGCTATTGCCATGCGCAAAAGGTTACAACAGTTTATTGGACCCGCTGCTTATCAGGTTAACATTGGTACATTTCACTCCTTTTGTAATCAGGTAATACAGGATAATTTATACCTCTTCGATAAGCATACCTTAGATCCGGTTAGCGATTTGGAACGTACTGCTTTACTCAAACAATTGATTGATGCTTTTCCAAAAAATCATCCCTTAAAAAGGTATAGGGGAGATGTGTATTTTGAAGCAGGAAATCTGCAACGTTTATTTAGTGATATGAAGCGAGAAGGCTGGAGTAGCAGCTATTTGATTGAATGTATAGATCGCTATCTACAGGACTTACCTTTAAGAAAGGACTACATATATCAGCGTAAATACAAAACCTTTCAGGCTGGTGATGTAAAGCAGGATAAAATAAATGAAGAAATTGAAAAAATGCAAAAGCTGCGTGCAGCCATTTTTGCATTTGATGATTTCAACCTCCTCATGCAGCAGCACAACCGATATGATTTTGATGATATGATCAACTGGGTAATCAGGGTATTTGAAACAAAGCCTGAAATACTTGCAAAATATCATGAGCAGTTTTTGTATATCCTCATTGATGAGTATCAAGATACCAGTGGTACACAAAATAAAATTGCTGACCTACTCACCAATTATTGGGAGCAGCCCAACCTCTTTATTGTTGGTGATGATGATCAGAGTATCTATCGCTTTCAAGGAGCAAACATTGAAAACATGCTTACGCAGCAACGCAGATTTGGCAATGACTTGCATAAGATTGTATTAACAGAAAATTACCGCAGTTCCCCGGCCATACTTGCTACAGCAGCCGCTGTTATCGATAACAATACTGAGCGCTTGATTAACCAAGTAGAGGGACTTACAAAAAATTTGAAAGCAAGTGGATTAAATGCGCATATACAAGAGCAGCCCACCATCATCTGTTACCATTCAGAAAATGAAGAAATGGCTGGATTGGTGTATGCTACTGAAGCTTTATTGGATAGTGGTATTTCGCATGGATCAATTGGTATTATTTACAAAGAAAATAAATATGGAGATGTATTAGCAGACTGCTTTCGCAAAAAAAATATTGCAGTTTATATGCGAAGAGATATCAATCTCTTAGATGAAATTTTTATTCAGCAAATCATACAACTCATACAGTATGTTGCATCAGAATTATTTATTCCTTACAGTGGTGATGAAATACTCTTTCGCTTGCTACATGCCAAATGGTTTGATATACCTCCTGCTGCCATTGCTGCCGAAACAGCATTGTCCGCTGCAAAAAAATATTCACAAGCCACAGCATCACTGCGCAGCAGCTTAAGCGAAAAAGCAAGCAAACCTCCGCAGCATCTATTTGACACAGGACTGCACCCACAATTAAAAAAAGCTTCTGAAATTATTGAACAGTTAATAGCCGATGCAGTAAATATGAGCTTGCAAAAGTTTTTTGAATCACTCATACACAGCACGGGCATTATTGGATATATATGGAAGCATCCAGAAAAAATGAAGCTCTTAAAAATTTTGGATTCATTTTTTGATTTTATAAAAACAGAAACAAAACGCAATCCTACACTTACGGTATCCGGATTGGCCGCCTTGCTAAAACTCATGCAGGACGAGGCTTTACGCTTACCATACAACAATGCTACCGGCAATGAAAGTGGCATCAACCTAATGACGGTGCATGGCAGCAAAGGATTGGAGTTTGAATATGTATTTGTATGCGGATGCAGTGCAGACTATTGGGAGAACAAAAGAAAAAACACAAAAGGATATAAAATACCAGACACTGTATTTAGCAGTAGCAGACCCGAGGAAACTGCTGCTGTAGAAGAGCTCCGTAGATTATTTTATGTGGCCATTACAAGAGCAAAAAAAAATTTGCAGATCTCCTATGCTCATTTAAAATCAGACGGAAAAGAAAATGAACCCACAAGATTCATAGCAGAAATACAAGAAAAAATCCCAACAGATATATCCACGACTTCCATTGATAATGATGTATTGTCTGCATTTATTGCTACTCAATTTGCTCCACCCATGAGGCCAGAAATAGCTGCTTCGGAAAAAGAATGGATACAACCACTCTTAGACAAATTTGTAATGAATGTAACAGCACTCAATAATTTTCTCAAATGTCCCTTGCAGTTTTATTTTCAAAACCTGGTGCGCATACCCGCTGCAAAAAATGAAGCCACAGAGTTTGGCAGTGCAGTGCATTATGCATTAGAAAAATTATTCAGACGCATGCAGGAAGATGCGGCACAAGCATTTCCTTCTGTAAATATTTTTATAGACGACTTTGGGTTTTATATGAGCAGGCATAAGGAAAGTTTTACCGCAGAAGGATATAAAAGGCGGATGGAAAACGGTGTAGAAATTCTCACAAACTATTACGAAAAACACATACCCCATTGTAGCAAAATAGTAGCCATAGAGCGCAGCATAAAAAATATTCAAATTAAGGGTGTGCCTATAAAAGGTAAGTTAGATAAATTGGAATTTACTGGTCAAGAAGTAAATGTTGTGGACTACAAAACTGGTGATGCAGAAAAAGGTATTAAAAAATTATATCCACCAAATGATAAGGAGCCCGCAGGAGGAGATTATTGGCGACAAGCCGTATTTTACAAGCTATTGGTAGATAATGATGTCAATAGAAACTGGGTAGTACAATCTGCCACTTTCGACTTTATAGAACCCGATAAAAAGAGAGGCTACATTCAGCAACAGTTGCTCATTTCAGATGCAGACACCACCACCGTAACTGCGCAAATTACCGATGCCTGGCAGCGGATACAAGCCCATGATTTTTATACCGGTTGTGGCAAAGCAGATTGTACTTGGTGCAGGTTTGTAAAGACAAATGAATTAGCAGAACACTGGCATGAAATGGAAGATGAATAATTTAATTATACTTCATGAAATGTTTAATTGCATAAAGTAGTGTTGATATATTTTACCCCTTCGGGGAATGTGTAAGCACGGCCACACATTGCGAGTGAAACGAAGCAATAAATTGATGCTACATTTCTTTTGAGAATCAAAGTAAATATTAATTATTGCGAATGTGGAAAAGAGATGAGTTTCATTCAACAACAAAATAATATTGACAAGAAAAAAGTTGTATAATTTGGAATCTCATAAACATCTATCACAATAAATTCAATGTCCTGTATCTAATACGCCTGATTTAAAAATTGTGTCTGCTATAATATGTCATACAGATATCAGTAAGCTACTATAATGTAAATACAATTGTGTATAGTTTACATTATAATTTAATTCCCCTATTTTGCGGCCCCTAAAAAAAGGCACAAAAGAAAAATCGAAATATCATTATGGACTTTAGAAATTTCACGCTTCCTTATCAAGTTGATGATCGTTACTCCAAAAAAGTGGCATACTTCTCAATGGAGTTTGCTGTTCACCAACCGCTAAAAATATATAGCGGCGGATTAGGATTTTTATCGGGCTCACATTTACGCAGCGCTTACGAATTAAGACAGAATATGATTGGTGTGGGCATATTGTGGAAATACGGATACTACGACCAAGCACGCAATCAAGATCAAACATTGCATGTATCTTGGATGGAAAAAATTTATAGTTTTTTACAAGATACTGGTATCAAATTTCAAATCAATGTGCATGAGCATCCGGTATGGGTAAAGGCATATTATTTAAGTCCGGACGTTTTTAATACTGCACCCTTGTTTTTATTGAGTACAGATTTGCCTGAAAATGATTATGTATCCCAAACCATTTCTCACAGACTATATGATGCAAACCTCAGTACCAAAGTAGCTCAGTTTATTTTACTTGGCGTGGGTGGCGCAAAACTCATCGATGAATTAGGCTTCAATCCGGATTTATATCATTTGAATGAGGCACATGGCATTTCATCAGCTTTTTATTTATTACAGAAATATAAAACTGTTGAAAAATTGCGCCAGCATCTTGTTTTCACCACACATACACCGGAAGAAGCCGGCAATGAAAAACACGACATTCATTTATGCCATAAAATGAGTTATTTCTGTGGCATGGGTGTAGATGAAGTAAGACAAATAACCGGCATTAGTGATGATGAATTTAATCATTCCCTTGTGGCCTTACGGTTTGCAAAGCTTGCAAATGGCGTTTCTCAATTGCATGGCCATGTGAGTAGGGATATGTGGAAAAAATATTCGGGTATCTGCCAAATCATTTCCATTACAAATGCACAAAACTGGCGTTACTGGGCAGACAAGCAATTGTATAGAGCACAGGAGGACAGCAATGACTATGCTTTTGATGATAGAAAAAAATACCTTAAAAAAAGAGCCTTTGATATAGTAGCTGATCAAACAGGAAAAGTATTTGATCCTAATGTGCTCACTATAGTGTGGGCCCGCCGGTTTGCAGGATACAAAAGAGCAGATTTTCTTACACAGGATATGCAACGCTTTAATGCATTGCTATCCAATACAAATATGCCCGTACAAATTATTTGGGCAGGAAAGCCTTATCCATTAGACTATCCAGCCATTTCTCAATTCAACAATCTGGTGCACCTGAGTAAAAATTACAATAACGTAGCAGTATTAGTTGGTTATGAATTAGGATTGAGTAAAAGATTAAAACAAGCTGCTGACATTTGGTTGAATAATCCACGTGTGCCCCGAGAAGCAAGCGGCACAAGTGGTATGACAGCCGCTATGAATGGAGCAGTGAATTTTTCTACAGATGATGGATGGATACCAGAGTTTATTAATCAAGGCAATAATGGGTTTGTAGTACCAAAAGCGGATTATAATAATATGACGATTCAAGATCAAGATGATTATGATTTGAATTCTTTATATGATATTCTCAACCGCCAAATCCTACCAATTTATTACAACAGCCCAGATACCTGGCGCCAGATTGTAAAGAATGGTATGCGTGACGTAAGATTTAGGTTTGACAGTAATCGTATGGCACATGAATACTACGAATTATTGTATAAATAAAAATATAAATATGCGAAAAAAGTAGTCTATGTATGGGCTACTTTTTTCGTTTAGTATATTTGAAATAGATGCATAACATAATTTATTGAAGCCAGTAACTAAGTGGACAATAAAATCTGATTTGTGATTTATCCAGACGTTGTTTAAATTGTGATAAAAAATTTCTATTTTGAAAAAAGTCATAGTACAAATTTTCTTCTTTATTATTTTCACGACAATTCATGATGCAGTAGCCCAAAATGCCAGTAGATTTAATGGAGTATGGGTCTATCAGGTAACCGAATTGGGAAGGAAAGATACCTCTTGTAGAAAGATGCCTGACAACAGACTATTGGACTATCCGGGGATTAGAGGAATCATGTTTGATTTTGCGTGGAAGAAAATTCAACCGGCTGCGCCCACAGACAGTAGCAGTACTTTTTATTTATCTGGTGGGTTTAATTGGAATTGGTTAGACAGCATATTACTTGAAGCAGCAAAAAGAAATTTGTGGATTGGTATTTTAGTTTGGACTGGCATGGATGCTCCGGATTGGTTGTATAGCAGTCCTTATAATATTGGCACATGCAAAACCACCGGTGAAAATGCTTGTCAGGAAAAAATTGTAAAAACCTATCCTGACTACTACAATCCTACATACCTACAATTTTGGAAGGCAATGACGGACAGTGTGATAAATCATATCAATGCCGGGCCGGATAGCGATGGTGATGATGGCATAGATCTGGACTATAGACCACTTATTGCATTTTACCAAAGCTGTCAAGGTAGTACCGGCGATCTTGAACCACAAAATGGCAAACCATTCGACAATCAAGAAGGATACTGCTATATACAGGAAGAAGAATGGTTTAAGGATGTAGTGCGGCCGGCATGGAAGTTTACTGATACAATAATTCAAAATAATAAAGCCAGTTTGCCCAATATTCATTTACTTGTAAATAATGCTGATGCAAATAGTTTTACATCTGCAGATCTCGATAGTGGTGTAGTATTTAATTCAATAGATGAATTTATAGAAAAAGATAGATTATTTTCTTTTTCAAATGATAGTCTTACAAATGCATGGAAAAAATCTAATGGTAAAGGACATTACTATCAGCTCAATTATGAGGTGCTATTTAACAATGCTTTTCAAAGCATGAATCAACAGCAGGCATTTGCTCCCGGAGGTAGCCCTATTTTAACAAGAGATGAATGTGATATTCATAATATCAACATAAAAAATGGCACCAGCTCAAATAATATTTTTGCATTGGGTGCCTATACTTTAGCTACTGGTTTGGATATGTGGATGATGGGCTATGACGTATTGTTTGAAAATGATAGCATTGTAGATCCTCTAGATATAAGCATTGCTGACAATTATATGAAACCAGCTATCCTCAAAGTAACGGAGTTTGTAAATAGACACAGCATAAGGCATGCCCCAGATGCAGTTTATGCTTTTTCAGCTTTGCGTGATGGGCTTGATGCTGGAAATTTTGTACGGTTTCCGAAAGAAACATTTAATGATGCTGATTCCTGTGTACCTACTTCAGCTTACAAAAAAATAAATAGAAATATTCCTAACAATGATAGCTTGAATTTAAACTGTGGCAGTAGAAGAACATTGGCCCTGCAAACTGCTATGTCATCGTTTGGTGCACAACAAAATGATGCTCCTGCTGCACAGGGAAAACCCATCAGGCAGCGCAATTCAGCACTTGATGTAAATGATGTAGGCTGGTACACAATGCCCGGAAACTATGAGCGTTTTTTATATCAAATACCCATCAAAAATAAATTAGGAACAGATTCCTTAAACACAAGTTCGCAAGGCTACTGGAGCCAATATTATACAGATACCAATTTGGATGACTCAAATTTCAACAACCAATTATTTGGCAGATTTGCCCGAGGATTTGATGTAAACAACAAGAAGAATGCCTTGCTATTTAATCTTGATGATAGCTATATTTCTACCCAGCCCAAATGCATACAAAATGGATACTCAGATAGCGGTTATAGTGGCATGATACATATTACTTATAGCGATGCAAATACAGGAAGTTTTGCAATAAAATATCAAGCAATAAATCAAATAGGAAAAAAATATATAAAACGACTTGGTTTAGTAAAATGCAACAATACCTTTAACTGGATTACAAAAAGTTTTCTCATTCCATGCGATGCTGTTTTTAATAATGAAGGCCCCTATCAGTCTGATTTTTTTATACAAAATGCAGGTACCCAAAATGTGCTTTTTGCATTGGTAGAATTTGAGAAAATATTTTCTAAAAAAACATCAGTTACATCACAAATTTTAATCGATAGCATTCCACTTACTGTATCACCAAACCCGGCGGGTAATTTTTGTTCCATAAAAGCTCCTGAGAATAAATTGATAAAAGAAATACTTCTCATTGATGTTATAAATGTTCCTAAAAAATCGATAACTTGTCACAATAATTTTATCAAATTTGCTGTTGATGATTTGGCAAACGGCGTTTATATGATTCACGTATCTTACACTGATGGAAGTTATTCAAATACAAAACTACTTGTACAACATTAAGTACTATCACTAATTTGTTTACACAAATAAGAATGTGTAGTAAAAAAAATGTGGCAAACCAATTGAAGATGAGTATGTAAAATCATATAATAGTACTTCAACATTGCCCGAAGGGTAAAAATTTTTTTTTCTTTGTAAAGAATATCCATGCAATATTTGGTTACAAACAAAACAACAGATATCAAAATGTTATCACTAATTTTCATGCTTTAAAAGATGCCATCCACTCCCCCACTCATTCAAACTTCTGCAGGCCCGGTGCCCTTGCCTTGCTCATTTAGAAAACTGAACTATATGGCCGCTTTGTTTGAATCACCTTGTGATATCATAAATGAATTGCTTAAAAATACCCAATGTATTCCTGCACTCAAAATGGGGCATAAGCATTACATTGCTATAGGATTTATTGAATACACAGATTCAGATTTAGGAGCTTATAATGAAATGATTCTATCTGTACCCTGCATTCCCGAAGGGGAAAAACAATCTCCGCTACTTTGGCTCAATCTACTGAGTAGTTTGAAAAACAGAAAAGTATTGCAGTATGTACCTCAAATATATGTAACATCAGCGCTGAGTAGGGCAGCAGGCAGAGAAATTTGGGGCTTTCCAAAAGAAATACTACAGATAACAGCAAAGCCAAATGCGGATGATTATGCTTTTGAACTTAAAGATGAATCGAGTGATTTGATTTGTAGTATAAAAGGTAAAATGGAATATGGCATTGCTTTGAAAACCCCTGATATGCTTACCCTTACTTTTAAAAATGACATTCCTTGGATTACGCCTGTGCATGTAGAGCATGAATGTAAGGTATATATAAGGCCGAGGCTACAGCTAAGATTAGGCAATAGCAATCATACTTTATGTAATACCTTAGAAAAACTGAATTTGGCAAATGCAAGACCATTGTTAGCATTTCATGCTCCTACATTTAAGGCAGTATTTGAAGCAGGTGCCAAGCAAATGAAGAAAGGATAGTATGGAATCTCATTTTGGGTTTGTGTTTTGCACATGTTATCAGCAAAATGAACAAAAAGTTAAATATTGTACACATTGTATTAAAATGAATGAATTTCCGCTTTGTTTATCGGATTAATTCATACACTTTTGCGTGCAATTCAATAATATAAAGGAATCTTTGATATAATGGGACTTTTTAATTTTTTTACCCAGGAAATAGCAATTGACCTGGGCACAGCCAATACACTAATAATCCATGATGATGAAGTAGTTGTAAACGAACCATCCATAGTGGCATTAAACAGAAATAATCCAAAAGAAGTTTTAGCCGTGGGCAAACGTGCTTTGATGATGCACGAAAAAACACACGAAAGCATACGCACAGTTAGGCCATTGAAAGATGGGGTAATTGCAGACTTTAATGCAGCTGAATTGATGATAAGGGAAATGATTAAAATGATCTATCCCAAAAAACCGCTTTTTCCTCCACGCTGGAGAATGATGATTTGCATACCATCTTCCATAACAGAAGTAGAAAAAAGAGCGGTAAGAGACAGTGCGGAGCAAGCAGGTGCCACTGAGGTTTATTTACTACATGAGCCTATGGCAGCCGCCTTGGGTATTGGTATAGATGTGGAAGAACCTGTGGGCAATATGATTATAGACATTGGCGGTGGTACCACTGGCATAACTGTTATAGCACTGGCAGGTATTGTATGCGACCAAAGTATTCGTATAGCCGGTGATGAATTTACTGCAGATATCATGGAGTCTCTCCGCCGCTATCATAGTCTATTGATTGGAGAACGCACTGCTGAGCAAATAAAAATTCAAGTGGGTGCAGCCATGAAAGATTTAGATAACCCGCCGGATGATATACCCGTAAATGGCCGCGACTTAGTAACAGGCATACCCAAGCAAATTATGGTAAGCTATACAGAGGTGGCCGAAGCTTTGGATAAATCTGTTTTCAAAATTGAAGAAGCAGTACTAAAAGCTTTGGAAACTACACCTCCGGAATTAGCGGCAGATATTTATCGCCGTGGTTTGTACCTTACCGGTGGTGGTGCATTGCTCCGGGGTTTGGATAAAAGACTTAGCCAAAAAATAAAACTTCCGGTACATATAGCTGATGATCCTCTGAAAAGTGTAGTACGTGGCACAGGTCTTGCCCTGCAAAATTATCAGCGTTACCCTTTTATAATGCGCTAATAAACAGGAAGGAAAACTTAGGTAAAGCATGAAAAATATTATTCTGTTTATACGCCAGTTTTTCAATCTGTTTTTGTTTTTAGTTTTAATGATAAGCTGCCTTGTCATCTTGTCAAATTATAACAAAACATATCAAGCGGTTTTTTATAGCAAGGCAAATGAAATAACAGGTAGCTTAGGCAAGCAATACAACAGTGTAGAATATTACTTTGAATTAAAAGCTACGAATGAAAAATTAGTGGCAGAAAATGCGGCGCTGCGCAATAATCTTTTGTCCAGCTTTGATAACCCAGATACCGGATATTTACAACACAGAGATACACTTAGAGCCGATACCCTCCGAATGATTAGACGTTTTCAATACCTTCCAGCCAAAGTGGTTAATAATTCTGTAACTCAAGAAAATAATTTTATCACTTTATACCGCGGCAGCAAGCAGGGTGTAAGAAAAGACATGGGTGTTATAAGCCCTTCGGGAATAATGGGAAAAGTGGTAGTGGTAAGTGATAATTACTGTAGGGTAATGAGTATTTTAAGCCGTAGCTATAAGCCCAGTGGTATGCTTAAGAAAGGACTACTTACCGGCACTATCAGTTGGGATGGGAAAGACCCTCGATACATAACCTTAGAAGGAATCCCCAAAAGTGTGAAAGTACAAAAAGGGGATACAGTACTAACCAGTACATACTCCGGCGATTTTCCAGCTGGTAGTATGGTGGGTACGATTGAAAAAGTAGAAGCGGATGCAGCCAGTAGTTATTTTAAACTAAAAGTAAAAACAGGTACAAATTTTTTGAATGTGCAATATGCTTACTTGGTTGAAAATCGCTTACTGGCAGAGCAGCAGGCTGTAGAATCACAAACTCCAAAAAACTAATGAGTAGCCTGCTTAAAAATATTATTCGTTTTGCAGTATTCTTACTGCTACAGGCATTTATTCTGAATAAAGTACCTGCACTGCATCAATTTATAAAACCCTACTTATATTTTCTCTTTATTCTATGGCTACCATTTAATTTGCCCAGACCGGGTTTACTCATTCTGGCATTTATATATGGACTATGTTATGATTATTTAAGTGGTACGCCAGGGTTGCATGCTGCATGCTGTGTACTTATTGCATATATACGACCTTTTTTAATCAGCATTTTGCTACCTCAAGAATCTACTGAATTGAGCTATGCAGAGCCTTCCATCAAGAGTTTGGGCTGGGCACCATACGGCATTTATATTCTGATACTCGCATTTCTGCACAATAGTCTATTGGTATTTATAGAATGGATGCGTTTTGGTGATTTCCTATTTTTTATTGGCAAGGTATCTGCCACCACAGCACTTAGTTTGGTACTAATTTTTATCACTGAAATGATATTTCCCCGAAAGGGAAAATATCGTACAAATGCGGCCTAAATTTATTTGCTGTTTTCTTGTGCTTAGAATTTATTCTTCCACATCATACTTTCTACAGGCTTGTTGATTTGACCGCTGTATTTGGCATTTTTCTTCTCATTATATTTTACTGCCACAGCACCCTCCACAGGAAAATAAATGAGCTGGCCTATGGGCATACCTTTATACACTTTCACGGGCTGCTTCACAGATATTTCCAAAGTCCAGTTTCCACAAAAGCCTACATCACCTTTGCCAGCAGTGGCATGTATATCAATTCCCAATCTTCCTGTTGAAGACTTTCCTTCTAAGAAGGGTACATGGGCATGTGTTTCTGTATATTCTAATGTAACACCTAGATAGAAAATATGTGGGTAAAGCACAAAGCCATCTTCGGGTATTTCAAAATAATCAATTTCATTGTGCTTTTTTGCATCAATAATATGCTCTTTGTATGTGGCCAACCATTTGCCCAAATGCACATCATAACTATTACTTCCTAAGCATTCTCTATCATAAGGCTCTATTTTGATAGTGCCTTTACCTATTTCTTCTAATATTCGGCTATCTGTAAGTATCACTGTATTTATTTATAGGTAGCAAATAAAAAATTATTTATCATCGGTCATACATTTATTTTTTTACATCTGAATAGTCGGTTAATAATCTATTAGCTTTATTTGCTGCTTATGCCATTATTTTT
Organism: uncultured Parafilimonas sp.; assembly: GCA_937892395.1. Lineage (GTDB taxonomy): Bacteria > Bacteroidota > Bacteroidia > Chitinophagales > Chitinophagaceae > CALAGJ01. The sequence continues at coordinate 7,852 of CALAGJ010000183.1, read as the reverse complement.
TCATTATCAAATCAATAAAACATCAAAACTGGCCATTTGGCATATCACCGAGGAGGAATCATTTTTTGCAAATCAGATACCATTGCAATCAAATATTACACATCCGCACAAAAGGCTACAACACTTGGCTGGCAGGTATTTACTACAATTTCTATTTCCTGATTTTCCATACAGCGAATTGCAAATAGCAGATACCAGAAAACCATTCCTACCCGGTGAGCAATATCATTTTTCCATAAGCCATTGTGGTGCTTATGCAGCCGCTATTGCCAGTAGTACAAATCGTGTAGGTATTGATATTGAAATACCATCTGAAAAGGTAAGCAGAATCAGTCATAAATTTATTCATCCAGCAGAAGCGGAATTTATATCCATCAACAACCTTCCTTTGTATAATGAAACACTCATTTGGAGTGCAAAAGAAGCGGCATTTAAATGGTATGGATTAGGGCAGGTAGATTTTAAAGCACATATTAGAATGTTGTCTGCATTTGAAAAAAATCATAGAGATTCTTTCTTAACATCGTCATTTGTTTTTCAAAAAGAGGAATCAAAATTTATACCATTGCTTGCAGCTATTTTTGAGGAATTATGTTGCTGCTGGGTTTGTACAGCTATTGATTAAAAAAAACTATGGCGCACCATTCACAATTTCGGATAGCTCTTTATCGGGAGTGCCATACTTACCATATTCAATCATTCTACCCAATTCTTTTCCATTTTTCATGATGATGAATGTGGGCACATTTTTTATATTGAATACTTTATGAAGATTGTAAAGTGTTTCCTTATTTCTATCCACACCCACTAATGTAATGGATGAATCTGGAAAGCCGGATTTATCCACCAATCTATAAAATTGTGGCAGCAAATTCTGTGAATCTTCGCACCAGGTGCCGGCAAAGATGACAACTTCAAAACTGTCTGATTTTTCTCTAAAAGTTTTTATAGCAGAAGGATCAGCACTGCCATACTGCATGTTTTTTTTAAACCATGCAAAAGCAGTATCAGCCTCTATATCAGCTCTGCTTAATAGACCTTTTAAAACTTTTTGTTGATGCTGATCAAAGGAAACGGTATATGTTTTTAGCACTGGCGTTTCTACTACAGCAGGTGCGGCAGGCAATTTTGTTTTACATGCATACAATGCAGCAAATGCTGCAATCAATGATATTACAAAAATAAATTTTCTCATCAAAGATTAAAGACCACTAAGTGTAAGTCCTATGCTAAGATTATTCATTGCCGGACCGGCAGTAGTTTCTAAAACATTCGTTAAAGCATAGCTACCATGCAGAGAAATGTTGCCATATCCTATGCGTGCAGTGGCACTTATTCTATTGCTATTTATAAAGCGTTTTGAAGATTCCTTTTCTATATACTTACTGTCGTAAACAGGATTTCCGTTTACATCCAAAAGATTTTTGCCCTTGGTAAATGATTTGAGTAATGTTCCTGCTTTTAAACCCAAGGCTACTTTAAAACCTCTACCGGTATTTTCAGGATCCTGTGCCCAACGCAATTCTACAGGCACTTCTAAATAGATACTGGTTAATTTGAATTTGTCAAACCTATTGGTGAGGGATACATTGGTAAAGGGTAGTGCTGCACTGTTTGCTTTGATATCTACATAAGTATTGGAAAAAAATATATTGCTACTACCAATGCCTGCACCAAAAGCTACACTCATGCGTGGATTATTTTTAAAAGGCTTGTCAAAGAGTGCATATATATTAAAATGTCTGCTAAACCCGGATGTATTGATGCTATCGGGTACATTCAGCCATACATCTGCACCATACTGAATCATAAAATGATCGCTGGCTCTATTACTCAAGTCAATTTTACTCCAATCTTTTTTTACAATAGTCGATACTGACACTGCAGAATCCAACTGCTGTGCATGCACTTGTGCCACTGCAATAACGCCTATGAGAATACCACAAATTTTTTTCATTACGAAGAACAGTTTTTTTGAAAGTCGGCAAATTAAAGTAAATGCTACGAAAGCAGGTTAATATTAACAGATACTACTTAAAACATATTTTTGCTTAAATCTTTTAAAATGGATACGCTACTACAACAAATTGACCACAGTCGTTTACCAAGACATATTGCTATCATTATGGATGGAAATGGGAGATGGGCAAAAGAAAAGGGACAAGACAGATTGTATGGCCATTTTCATGGCGTAGAAAGTGTGCGGAATATATTAGAAGGCTGTGCCGAAATGGGTATTGAATATTTAACCTTGTATGCTTTTAGTACCGAAAATTGGGATCGACCAAAAAACGAAGTAGATGGACTAATGGAATTATTGGTAGAAACCATACGTAGAGAAGTAATCACACTCAATAAAAATAATATCAAACTACATGTTATTGGCGACATGGAAATGCTGCCAGAATTGGCACGCAAAGAGCTGGAAGAAGCTTTAGCCGAAACTGCCCACAATACAAAATTCAATCTGGTAATGGCATTGAGCTATAGCAGCAGATGGGAATTAGTGCAGGCAGTTAAAGATATTGCAAGAGATGTAAAGGCCAATATCATTGATCCTGCTGAAATATCTCAGGATACCGTTCAAGCATATTTATCCACAAGCCAGTTTCCCGATCCGGAGCTTATGATACGCACCAGTGGAGAATATAGAATTAGCAATTTTTTACTATATCAGTTGGCTTATGCAGAACTATATTTTACAAATACCCGCTGGCCCGATTTCAGAAAACAACACCTGTATGAAGCAATCATTGATTTTCAGCAAAGAGAAAGACGATATGGAAAAACAGGAGATCAGGTAAAGTCATTGACTCAGTAATACAAAATATAAGATAAGAAATATTTTCCCTTCGGGGAATGAATTAGCAGCGGTTTAAAACAATCCAAAAGCTTCATATCCATAAATTGTAAAACGAATTCTTGCATAAATAAAACATATATGTCCCTCATCATAAAATGCCCAAATTGTAGTTATGAATTTCCATTAGACGAAGCACTTAGTGCCGAGCAAAAAGAAAATTATAATAAAGAGCTCAACGAAATGAGGCAAAAGATGAAAGAGTACAAAGCAGCAAGAGATACTGAATACAAGGCAAAAGAAGCCGCTTTAGAGCAGGCATTTTTAAAACAAGAAGAAACATTGAGGCTACAAATAGAAGCTGGATATAAAAAATTGGAAAAAGAAAAAGAGGAAACTATTCGCAAGCAACTGCATGGAGATTTTGAAAATCAGATAAAGTTACTACAACAAAATGCCGCAGAAACGGAAGAAAAATTAAAAACTTCCAGACAAAAAGAATTAGAATATCTAAAAAAAGAGCAAGAGCTAAAATCAAGAGAAGCAGAGATAGAAATATTAGTTGAAAAACAATTGATAGCAGGAAGAGAAAAAATGAAAACGCAATTGCTACAAGAAGAACAGGAAAAACAGGAACTGAAAGATCAACAATATACACTGAGAAAAAAAGAATTGGAAAAACAGTTGGAAGACCAAAAAAAATTGGTAGATGAGTTAAAGCGTAGATCTGAGCAAGGTAGCATGCAACTGCAAGGGGAAGTGCAGGAATTAATATTGGAAGAAATACTACGCCACACGTTTCCATTTGATACCGTACAGGAAGTGGGCAAAGGAGTAAAAGGTGCAGACTGTATTCAAACGATACGCAACAATACAGGTCAGGATGCCGGTAGAATTATTTATGAAAGTAAGCGAACAAAAGAGTTTTCTCAGGAATGGATTGAAAAATTAAAATCTGATATGCGGAGTCAAGGTGCAGATGCCGCGGTAATCGTATCGCAGACATTGCCTAAAGATATGGATCGATTCGGAGAGAAAAATGGTGTATATATCTGTTCATTTACAGAGGTAAGAAGTGTGGCACTACTGCTTCGAAATGCAATTTTAAAATTTGCAGAGCTTAAAAAAAGCCAGGAAAATAAAGGAGATAAAATGGTCATGCTTTATGATTATCTGACTGGCGTAGAATTTAAAGAACAATGGAATGCCATTAGAGAAGGTTTTTTACAAATGAAACAAAGCATACAAAAGGAGCGGGATGCAATGGAAAGACTTTGGAAGGCCAGAGAAAAACAACTGGAGAAAGTGTTGCTAAATGCGGCACATATAAGTGGTAGTGTAGAAGGTATATCAGGTGCCGATACAGTAAATTTGAGTTTGACAGATGAGGTAGATTATAATTATCTCGAAGAATAAACCATTGGCACAAATGGATTTAATCTCACTCCTTTTCTTAGTTGTAATAATACTTTTCATTTTTGCATCTCTAAGAAGGGAATTCATTGATTCAAAAGAGCAATTGGCAGAGGAAACCGCACAGCCATTGTTAGAAAGCACTCCTGAATATTTAGTTTATCCGGGCAATACATTGCATTTGGCTGATGAAATCATCCATGATATATTAATCAAACACCATCCCTATTATACCCAGCTTGATCCAAAGTTGAAGTTGATTTTTATATTGCGGATACAATACTTTTTACAACAAAAGGTTTTCATTATACATGATACAAAAGGATATCGAGAAATGCCCATTTTAGTAAGTGCTTCTGCCGTGCAATTGACTATGGGGCTTAAACATTTCTCACTGCCTTGGTTTCAATATATACAAATACAGCCCGATGCATATTTTGCAAAGGACAGCTCCAGATTGTTAGCAGGTAATGTAGCAGGCAATAGCATAACAGTAGCATGGAAATACTTGCTGGATGGATATAAAAACAGCAACGATGGAAGCAATGTAGGATTACATGAAATGGCACATGCGTTATACTATCAGTTTATACATGCAGATGAAGTTAAAAAGAAAAGATTTGTACAATGTTTTAATGCTATAGTAGAGGACGGTATAGAAATATTTTCAGCTGGCAAAATACCGGGAGGTCTTTTTATAGATGATGCATATAAAAACCTTCATGAAATATGGGCTGTCAGTATTGAATTATTTTTTGAAAAACCAATTACACTACAGTTTCAATATCCCAACTTATTTGACACCATCAGTGATTTATTGAGACAGGATACCAGGCATCTCAGCTGGCCTGTATTGGTAGTGCAGGAATAAATTGATATAATACGTTTTGCACGATGCATCAATGTTCAAATATTTTTCATGTCGATTTTATGGATATAATTTAAATCCAATAACTATTCCATTAAACCTATTACTTTACACCCATGTTTGATGTAGGCGTTGATATGACTCCAATACAGCCTTCCAGGAAGAAACCCATATTCCCGGTTAAAGATGCACTGCGAAAATATTTGATAAAATATAGTAGAGAATTAAAATTGCCTGCATCCTATAAAGATCTTTTAAGGTTTACATATTCTGTACCACTCAAGAATAAAAAAGGGGAAGAAACAGCATGGGAAACGGTTACTTATGACATGAGGGAATGGGAGTACCTGAGGGAAAGTTTGGTAAACATATATGCCATATTAAAAACCGAGGGGGATATGCGTTTTGCCAACCATTTAGATGTGGCACGTATCGATTTTTGTGCTTTTGGCAATAGTCAACCATTTCGTATAAGAATTGTAAACCGCATCAATGACAACTATGATCATTACTATATAAAACCTGCAGATACCAACCGAGTATATGGCCTGGAATTGGAACACTTACTTTCTCCAAATCGGATGATGTATGTAACCTGGCAGGACACCTTGGTAGAGGAGCATATTCCGGGCATACCCGGGGATGATTTTATCCATCAATACTTGGATAAACCCGATACCAATATTATAAGATTAGCAAAAGAATTTGTCAAATTTAATGAGCGGTGTTTTGTAAGATTATTGGGTGATATGCGCAGCTATAATTTCGTAATAAGCATCACTCCGGATATAGAAGATTTTCAATATCGCATCCGTGCCATTGATTTTGATCAGCAGTGTTATGAAGGCAGAAAAAATTTATACCTGCCTCAGTATTTTAAAGACAACAATGCTTATGTACATACGGTGCTCAAGTATTTAGATCAGGATAGCATAGCACAATATCAGGCTGAAGAGCGTACCATGATGGCTCTTCGCTTAGCTGGTAGCAGACATCGCATAAAAGAATTGCTCGATATATTGTATATAGACGAGGTATCCATCCCAAATAAAATTGACCAACTAAAAGCTGAATTAGCAGCATATTATCAATATCCTCTTTTTTCCCGATGCACAAGCATGGGCCAAGTACTTCGTACGCAACTAAAGCAAACACTTCATCAAAGCCTTACTATGATACCAGGATTGCGAAATAAATATGATGATTAAACGAAAAATATATTTACATCCAATCATTTCACATCCGCAGGTTGATTTCTCCAATGGGTAAAAAGTAGAGCATCCACTTGTATGAATTATTAAGACCATCTACATTCAATAATCAACCTATGCGATATTTAATCCATACTTTCTATAGCCTGTTTTAAATCATTGATTATGTATTCTGAGCTCTCCAACCCCACATAAAGCCTTAGCATCCTATGTTCATCAATTGCTGCATCAAATTCAGTACGCTTTATGCTTGCACATCTTGGTATTATAAGGCTTTCATATCCTCCCCAGCTTACTGCCATAAGAATATGTTTTAAATTATTGCAGCATTTTTCTATTTGCTCCACAGTTGTAGCTTTTAAAACAAAAGTTAATAGCCCACATGCATTACTCATTTGAGTGATGGCTAATTCATGCTGTGCAAAATCTTTGTCAAAAGGATAAATTACCTTATCAATAGCAGGATGATTTTTTAAAAATTCAACCACTTGAATGGTTGTAAGAGCAATATGATTTAGCCTTACAGGCAATGTACGCAAACCACGAATTAATAGCCATGCATTGAACGGCTGTATGCCACTACCAATATTCATATATTCACTGTTGAATATTTTTTGAATCAGCTTACTGCTGCCACTCAATACTCCTGCTATCACATCACTATGTCCACTTATATATTTTGTAGCACTTTGTAGTGAAAGATCAATGCCACAAGCAATAGGTTTTTGGTATATGGGTGTGCAGTAAGAATTATCACAAATCGTAATGATGTTTTTGGATTTTGCCAAAGCAGCCACTGCCTTTAAATCTTGCAATTCATAAGTCCAACTATTAGGAGATTCTAAATAATACAATACTGTATTTGCCTTTGTAGCATTTTCAAAACTTACAATCTCAGTACCATCTATATATGTAACTGACACATTGAAGCGCGGCAGTATTTCATTAAACATACGTTGAGCCCAAGTATATACTCCCTTTACACTTACAATATGATCGCCAGATTTTACTTGGCTGAGTACTGCCGCAAATATGGCAGCAGCTCCACTGTTAAAAGCCAGCGCATCTTCTGCACCATCCAATGCAGCTAACTTTTTGCAAAGTATATCAACCGTTGGATTTCTACCCCTACTATACAACCAGGTACTGTATTCATCCTCAAAACTTTTACGCAGTGCATCTACTGATTCAAAAGCAAAATTGCTGGTTTGGCTGATGGGAGGTGATACTGCCCTAAAATACGATTCTCTTTCCTCACCCAGCTCATTTAAGATGTAAGATATATCCATTTGTCAAAGAAAAGAAATGCGAAGTAAATTTCTATGAATAAAAATTTTTATCCCTACGGGAAATATATTTCACGCATATTAAAGCTATGATTTAAACTAAGATAGATAAATATTTGACCTTCCTAAAAAACAAAATTGATTCCATGAATTAATCGTATGAATAAGCACAAATTATTACTTTCCTTCAATAACTTCCTATCTTTGGCCCGATTTTTACATATACACGAAAAAAAATTATAAAATGATGAGAAAATCTACATTATTATTTACA
>CALAGJ010000182.1 GCA_937892395.1 uncultured Parafilimonas sp. | reverse complement strand
GACAATACTATCAGAGCTCCTTTTTCAGGAAGAATTTATGAAGTTCCTGTTAAGTCTGGTCAATTAATAACCACTGGTATGCAGGCTTTTGGCCTCGGTGCATCACAACTATTTGAAGCATGGCTGGATATTGATGAAACAGATATAGGCATGATTGCCCGGGGGCAACAGGTTTTCATCAGCTTAGAAGCATATCCCGAAAAACCTATTCTCGCCAAGGTAAGAGAGATAGAGCCATCCCTCTCATCAGGCAATAAAACGGTTATTGTAAAAACCGATTTGCCTTCCAATGAATTGACTTATTTCTGTGGCATGAGTGCCGAGGCTAACATTACGGTAAGCATAAAAAAAAATGTATGGGTTGTACCCGCCGAATATATAGATGCTGAAAGTAGGATAACGCAAAAGGACCGCACAAAAAAGAAAGTACAAACGGGCATGCGCAATAAAGGATTCGTAGAAATCATTTCTGGTGTAGATGCCTCCACTGTCATAATAAAACCCTGATGTCATTATTTAAAAACATCATCCGAAAAAATCCAACAATGCGCATTGCGTTCACGCATTTAATAGCCAAGCGTAGGCAAACGATTGTGGCTATGTTGGGCGTTACTTTTGGCATAGCAGTTTTTATTTTTCAGGCAGGATTGATAACGGGTTTTCAAAGCACATTTATTGAACGCACTATAAATACAACAGCCAATATTCATATCTTTAATGAAGCAGACAAAAACAGAAAAAGCCTACTTGAAACGTATATGCCCAGTGATTCACAATGGGTGGTTGTCTATGGCCAAAAACCAAAGGCCATTAATAGCAAAATTAAAAATGCTGCATATATTTTACAGGATTTAGAGGCTCATCCCAATGTGTATGGCGTATCACCTTCCCTGAGTGGGCAGGTAATTTTTAAATCCGGTGTGGTACAAAAAGCCGGTTATGTAAATGGCATTAATGTAACACAGGAAGATCGCATTTTCAACCTCCAGCAATACATGAAATATGGCGATTTAAAAAAATTAGAAAGTGGCAGTAATGGTATTGTTATAGGTGTAGGTTTAGCCGATGCATTAGCAGTAGAAATAGGGGATGCTATCACATTAATTTCGCAGGATGGCGTGTCCATTAGTTTAAAGGTAGCGGGCATAAATGAAACAGGACTTACAGAAATAGATAAAGTAAGGGGCTTGGTAAAATTGAGTACTGCGCAAAAATTATTTAATAAAGATGCCAGTTATATTACAGATATCAATATCAAATTAAAGGATATTAGCACCAGCGAATCTGATGCACTATCATTTGAAAAAAAGTATGCATATCGGGCAGAAGATTGGAAGATAGCAAATGCAAATATTTTCAGCGTTTTTAAAGTACAAAATTTAGTAACTTATTTGGTAATTATTTCAATTCTTATTGTAAGTGGTTTTGGTATTTTTAATATACAAATGATGATCATTTATGAGAAGCTGGGGGATATAGCCATCTTAAAAGCTTTGGGATACAAGGACAGGGATATCAAGCGGATATTTCTTACCGAGTCATTGGTTATTGGATTTATTGGAGGATTACTTGGTCTGGGTTTGGGATATATTGTAACGAGTATCATTGGCAGTATTCCATTAAACATAAAGGGGTTTGTGAGTATGGAGTATTTGGCATTTAATAAAGATCCATTATTCTTTGTATTAGCTTTTGCTTTTGGTCTTGCGGCCACTTCTCTGGCAGGCTATATACCAGCACGCAAAGCCAGTCGCATAGACCCGGTAGATATCATCCGTGGTAAATGATGAACGTCATAAAGTATGAACAACACAGTACAGAAAAATATTGATAGCACACCAATTATAGAAACCATCAATCTTGATAAATACTTCTATGAGCCGGAAAAATTTCAGGTGCTGCGCAATGTAAATCTACAGCTCTTTAAAAATGAGTTTACTTGCTTAGTGGGTGCATCTGGTAGTGGCAAGAGTACCCTGCTCTATCTGCTTTCTACGCTGGATACTAATTATGATGGAGATATAAAACTTGATGGTATTGTATTAAAGTCATTGTCAAAAAATCAATTGGCTTCGCTGCGCAATGAAAAGATTGGTTTTGTATTTCAATTCCACTATTTGTTGCCCGAGTTTACAGTATTGGATAATGTAAAGCTACCTGCCATAAAACTGGGTAAGTATAGTGAGGAAGAAATAGAACTACATGCTTTTGAAAAATTAGAAGTGCTGGGCTTAAAGGATCAGGCTTTAAAAAGAGCCAACAAACTTAGTGGTGGCCAGCAGCAGCGAGTGGCCATAGCCAGGGCTTTAATCAATAATCCTGAAATTATTTTTGGTGATGAGCCTACCGGCAATTTGGATTCAAAAAACACAATGAATGTTTTAGCCATTTTGAAGGAGTTAAAAAGTAGCTTACACCAATCCATCATGATTGTAACACACGATATGAATTTTGCCAATGGTGGAGATAGGATTATTACATTCAAAGATGGGGAAATAGTTGAAGATAAACGGCTGATATGATAGGATATAAACAATGAATATCTTGGTATTTAGAAACCATTCTTCAATATGTCAGCTACAAATTGATATAGATTAAATTGGCTATTGGTTATTGATTTTTCAATATGATGGTGCAGTTCTTTTTTATTAAGCGGATACATTCTTTTGGCTTGTAAAAGCTGCCAAGCTTTTTCTGTAAGCAACCAATTTTTTCTCTCCTTTATCACATTTAGTTGCTGGTGCTGCTGGATAGCCGAAATTAATTCAGAAGTACCCTCATACCTGCTTGCAATTGTTTTAATAATAGGTATTTCAAATTTTTTTGTACTGAATGCCGGAGCCAGCATCATGCGTAGATTTTTTGTGAATTTTGCAGCATCTGGCCTATCGGATTTGTTGACAACAAAAATATCCGCTATCTCCATTAAGCCAGCTTTCATAGTTTGCACTTCGTCTCCGGCTTCTGGTACAAGCACCACAATCGTAGTATCAGACAAACCGGCTATTTCAACCTCACTCTGCCCTACACCCACTGTTTCAATTAATATCTCGTCAAAACCTGCCACTTTCAGTACTTCCGATATTTCTATCACTTTTGGATTAAGTCCACCTAAACTACCCCTACTGGATAGTGAACGAATAAATACATTAGGGTGGGTGTACCAGTCACTCATACGAATGCGATCTCCCAATAAAGCGCCATAATTAAATGGAGAAGAAGGATCAATACAAAGAATAGCAACCGTTTTACCTTGGGATACCCATTCTTTAATTATAGCATCTACCAGTGTGCTTTTGCCAGCCCCTGGAGGTCCAGTAATTCCGGTAATTTTTTGCAGAGCCGTTGGCAATGATTTTAAAAATGAGTCATAACCTGCTATTTCATTTTCGACTAAGGAAATGCATCTACTGAGCGATCTGATCTTACCTTGCCGAACTTCATTATATAACTGCTGCCACATCAATCAAAGAAAATCAATTATTTGGTTTTGCAAAAAATGGATCTAAAATAGTTAAAAAAAACCCGCTATTAAATAGCGGGTTCTTATGTAATTTATATAAAGCTTACTTTAATTTCCTTTCATCGGAAACAGTAAGTTTATGACGTCCTTTTTTACGACGACTTGCCAATACCTTTCGTCCGTTTGCAGTTTCCATGCGCTTTCTAAAGCCATGTACTGATTTTCGGCGGCGATTGTGTGGCTGAAATGTACGTTTCATAATTTTTTATTTGCTTACTGAAAAAATATTTTCCTGTTATCAAGTGGCGGTCACCATAACGCCTACCGGTGAAAGGGCGGCAAAAATAGGGAAATGAATCTATCTTTTTCATTGCGCATAGCAAATACTACTTTTTCTACCAATTTAGGAATCGATTCTGAGGGTATTTTAAGTATTGTTAGGACATTTTTGTAGTAATAACTACCTGCTACATTGGTCATCAAAAGGGTATTCGTGGTATTTCACTAATTACATTTGTACCCATGAAAAAAGCAAATCGCATGGTACCAGGAGCCACTCCTGTGTACTTAGAAGGACCAAAAAGCCGTAGCTTTGAAATTGGTTTTTTATATAGGGTGATAAGTCAGTTTTTAATGGGATTTAGAAAATTACATTTTTTAGGCCCTTGCATTACCGTTTTTGGCTCTGCCAGATTTAAAGAAAATCATACATGGTATGAAGCAGCAAAATTATTTGGAAGTCGCATTGCTGATCTTGGTTTTGTAACTATGACCGGTGGTGGCCCCGGCATAATGGAAGCCGCAAACCGTGGTGCTTTTGAAAATAAAGGAATGTCTGTGGGGTGCAATATTATCTTGCCATTTGAGCAGCAAGCCAACCCATATTTACATGTTAATCTTTCATTTGAGCATTTTTTTGTACGCAAAGTGTTACTTACAAAATATTCCTATGCCTTCATTATTATGCCGGGTGGCTTTGGCACAATGGATGAATTTTTTGAAACGCTTACATTGGTACAAACTAAAACTATGACAAAGTTTCCCATAGTACTTTTTGGTAAAGATTATTACAAAGGTCTGTGGGATTATATAGATTATATGGTTGATGCTGGCACCATCAGTAGGGAAGACCTCAAGCTTGTTTTACTTACAGATGATATAGATGAAGCTATGGATCATATTAAACAATTTATTGGTGATAACTTCACTTTAAAACCACGCAAACGATTATGGTGGCTTTTTGAAAAAAAATAAGTTGCAATGTGGCACACATCGGGTATGTTTACTTAGTCCCTAATTTTACAGCCATATAAAATTTTATGCTTAAAAGAAAATGGTTTCGCTTTTTGTTGGGATTTGTGGCTTTGCTATGTATCGTTTATTTACTAGGTCCAAATCCTAAATCTCCTCTTTACAATGCTACATTGCCGCAAGTACCAGCCTCTGCAACTGATCTTACAAATTATATAATAGCACATGAGGCTGCACACCATATTAAACCAAACAACGAAGCAAGAATTGTTTGGTTTAATGATTCATTGCGCAGCAAAACAGAATATGCCATAGTTTATTTGCATGGCTTTTCTGCCAGTCAGGAAGAGGGCGCCCCTATACATAAAAACATAGCAAAAACATTTGGATGCAATCTTTATTTAAGTCGCTTGGCGGAGCATGGTATTGATACCAGCGTGGACCTTATCAATATTACGCCTGATAAATATTGGGAATCTGCAAAAGAGGCTTTACAAATAGGAAAACAACTTGGCAACAAAGTAATTTTAATGGCAACAAGCACTGGAGGCAGTCAGGCATTACAGTTAGCAGCTACATATCCAAATGATGTAGCATCGCTTGTATTATTAAGTCCAAATATTGCAATCAATAATGACAAAGCATACCTGCTGAATAATCCATGGGGTTTACAAATTGCCAGGGCGGTAACCGGTAGTAATAATGTAACCGCACAAGATACACGGAGTATCTATAAACAATACTGGAATTATACATATCCCTTAGAAGCTACTGTACAATTACAAGAAATGCTGGAAACTACTATGACTCCGGAAACATTCTCAAAAGTAAAAGCTCCATTATTGTTGTTGTATTATTATAAAGATGAAATACATCAGGATAGTGTTGTAAGTGTACCTGCCATGCTCAACATGTACGCTTCTGTTTCTACGCCAGATTCTTTAAAAGTAAAACAGGCACTGCCCAATACTGGAAATCATGTAATTGGTAGTTATATAAAATCGAATGATCTAATGAGTGTGCAATCTGCCATAACAGCATTTATGAGCGGCGTACTTCATATTTCATCTCTTCAAACCGAGTCAGTGTCCATTTCATTAAAATAAAAAATTGAGTCATTAACAATTAGCATTTTTTTACTGCTTCATTTGTTAAAGGCTTTATTAAATGTTAAACCATAATAACTCTTACCATTACCTTTAAACCCTGTTATAAAAAACAGGTTAATAGAAATCCGAAAATATATATATGGAACAAAAAATTTTTAAAGTATTGTTATGTGAAGATGATCAAAATCTAGGAATGGTTTTGAAAAATTTTCTTGAATTGCATGACTTTGATGTAACCTTAGAACGTGATGGCCGCTTGGGTCTTGCAGCATTTCAGCGGGAAACATTTGACATTTGTTTATTAGATGTAATGATGCCCCAAATGGATGGATTTACACTTGCTGAGGAAATAAGAGATATCAATAATGATGTGCCTCTCTTTTTTATAACAGCCAAAACATTAAAAGAAGATGTCGTAAAAGGATATCAACTGGGCGCTGATGATTATATAACCAAACCATTTGACAGCCAAGTCTTGCTCTCAAAAATTACTCAAGCGGTGCTTCGCAATGAAGAGCTGAATAGAGAGGTAGAAAATAAAGAATATGAGCTTGGAGATATTTTAATCAGTCCTAAAAGAAAATTGTTGCAATATAAAGATGGTACTACCATAGAACTATCGCCAAAAGAAGTAAAGCTTGCACGTGTTTTATTGGAAAGTCTAAATGAACTGGTACCTCGGGAAAAAGCACTGAAAAAAATATGGGGCAGCGATACTTATTTCAATGGCCGCAGTATGGATGTATATATTGTAAGATTGAGAAAGTATTTAAGGCCAGAGCCACGTTTACAAATTGTAAATGTACATGGCACCGGTTTTAAACTCATGTTCTATGAAAATACTACAGAACAACAATAAAAATAGTAAAATATTCATTATCAAAAGCCCCACAGCAATGGGGCTTTTGATTTTTAAGAACTATCACAATCTGTACATCTATTTTTATTTCACATCAAAGTCAATCACCACTTTCTCTGTAAGTGGATGGCTTTGGCAAGTAAGTATATAGCCCTGTTCTATTTCATCATGTTCAAGACCATAATTTACATCCATCTCCACTTCGCCATTGATGAGTTTTGCTTTGCAAGTGCAGCATACACCGCCTTTGCAAGCAAATGGTAAATCGGCACCCTGCCTAAGCGCAGCATCTAAAATACTATCACTGTCAAAGGGTAAGTTAAATGAAAAACCACGCCCATCTAATTGGATAGTAATTTCGCTGGAAGGTCCTTCCTGATTTACTTTTTGATGGGCAATTTTTTTCTTTAGGGCAGCTTGTGTAGTAAATAATTCAAAATGAATTTTTGATTTTTCTACTCCTGTTTCTTGTAAAAAATCTCGTACAGAAAATATCATTTCCTCGGGCCCACAAATGTAATAAGCAGCAGCTTGTAGTGGCAGTAGTGCAGAAGAAAGAGACTCGCATTTTGCGGTATCAATTCTTCCTTGATTGATTGGAGTCAGGGTTTTTTCTCTGCTGAGCACATGCACAATCTGCACCCTTCCCATATACTTATTTTTAAGGGCTTCAATCTCCTCTTTAAATATGATGCTTTGTCTGTTTTTATTGCCATATATTAATGTAAAGTGGCTTTGCTCATGATTGGCTAAAACCGTTTTCATGATACTCAATATAGGGGTGATGCCGCTGCCTGCGGCAATGCCTACATAGTTGGCGGCATGGATGGTGTCTTTAAGCAAAAAATTCCCCGCAGGGGGCATTACCTCTAAATCATCCCCGGCTTTTAAATGTTCATTTGCCCATGTTGAAAAAGCACCATGCTCCATTTTTTTAATAGCAATGCGCATTTCATTTTCGAACGGCGCACTGCATAAAGAATAGCTTCTGCGCAGGTCTTTACCATCTATTATCTTTCTAAGTGTTAGATGTTGACCAGGTTGGTATTGAAAGGTTGATTGTAAAGATTCTGGTATATCCAAAACTATGGATACACAATCAGTTGTTTCTGTTTTTACTTCTTTTACACGCAGTGTTTCAAAATGCAGTGACATATTGGGCTATTACTTTTTTAGTCCTTTAATAAAAATGGTTAACATATTATTTTCGAGTGATTCGGCAGAAATTTTTTCTGTACTTCTATGCCAACTTTCTACACCTGTAATAGCATGTAGCAATATCAATACAGCAGTAGATGCATCTATTTGCTGTATTTCTCCATTGTCAATACCTGATTGTATAATGGCGGCAAAACTCTTTCTATAATCTCTGCGCTGGTTTCTATAATTGGTCAGATAGGGCTCGGTTAAATGCTTCCATTCTCTGTCGGTTACATATACTTCTTCATAGTTTGAAATAATCTGATTGATATGAAAACGAATGAGTCTTTCAATTTTTTCAATTGGTCTTTCTCCAGACTTTTCTACTTCATGCAAATGCTCCCAATATAAATTGGCAGTATCAAAACAGATATCATGCAAAAGCTCTGTTTTACTACGAATATGATTATACAAACTTGCAGCTTCTACACCTACCTGACTGGCCAGATCTCTCATACTGGCACTTTTATATCCTTTTTCATGAAATAAATATGCCGCCGCTTTCAAGATAACTTCCTTTCTACTTTTATCTTTTTCAGTTTGTATTCTAGCCATGAAGCAAAAATAAGACAATGCTATTATTTGACAGTGCGTCCTTTCCATTGGTAGCTGCCAAACCTGCCGAGCCAGCCCGCTATAACGGTATATGTTATATGTACGGGTTGAAATAATAAAAATAGGGGCATCATTTTTTGCAATTTGTAGAATCGTGCTACGCTGTTCATAAATGCCCACTCCACAACTGTTTTAGCAATTACAAAAATGATGAACCATAGTAATGATGAAATATCAAAAACAGTAAGTAGTAAAAAACTTAAGATAAAAAGATTTGTAAAATAGACCAAGAGCAACACATAAAATATACGTTTATCCTTATAACTGCTTGCCTTGCTGGCCCAGCGTATGCGCTGATTGATGAATGATGTCCAATTGGGCATTGGTGCTGTTTGAACAATGGCATCACTGCTAAATAAATAGCCACAACTATTTTGATATGCCTGCTGAATTTTATACATCAACAGCATGTCATCCCCACTGGCAATATCATCCACACCTGCAAAACCATTTACTGAATGAAATGCTTCTTTTTCATAACACAAATTTGCACCATTGCACATGCTATGAAAACCCGCTGAAACCGAAGCGGCAGTAATGCCTTGCAAACTCAGAAAATCTAAACATTGGAATGCCTGTAGTGCTGAACCATTGTAGGTAAACATAACCGGCGCCGCCACTAATTTAGTATGATGTTGTTGCAAATAGTTATCAAAATTTTCTAACCATTTATTGGGCACCATGCAATCTGCATCTGTTGTAATAATCCACTCATAAGTACTCTGCGCTATACCTGTTTCTATTGCCTTTTTTTTATAAGAGTTGATTGGTGAAGAAATCCAATGTGCCAGTCTGACAATATGGAGGTTGCTATATTTTTCTTTTAAACGGGTTACAATAGCAGCAGTGGAATCCGTAGAAAAATCATCCACTACAATTACTTCAAATAAATCTGTTGGATAAGGATTTGCCATAATGGACTCTATACATGTGGCAATTTGTGCAGCTTCATTTCGAGCAGGTATAATGATGCTAAATTTATTTTTAAAAACAATAGCACTATTGTTTACGGTGAAGGGTTTCAGCTTTTCAAACCATCGATAATATAGAAATATGAGCAATGCATAGCAGCATAGCAATGCTGATGTAATGTAAATCCATACCGTGATAAAGCTCATTTCGCAAAGAAAGGGGAATAGGTATTTGTAGCCGAATGATTTTATTGTTGGAAAAAAGCTGCCAGTTGCGCAGCATACTTTTCTTTTATCAATTGATGACTGGCTTCCAATTCTTCAATTTCGATATTGGCTACATTCCGCAAAGCGGCACTTCTTTTTTTCAAAATGATTGGATCATATTTTCCATAAACCAAGGTAAGTTTAGTTCCATCCTGCTCACACAATTTCTTAATTTTATTGGTGTTTGCTTTGAATCTGCGCATGGTGGTCCATCGGAGATACAACAATTTTCTTTCTTCCTCATTTTCCAAATATCGTTTGGCAAACTTGAGCAATGTGCCCGGTAGTAATCCCAACTTTTCTATGGGCTTCATAAGTAGAAAAACCCATCCAGGTTGATTCATGGTGTATTTGAACAATGCATTTCCAATTATAGTTTGTGTGGCTAAATAATACCAAGGGTTTACCCGCAATCCATCCGGTGCCATTAACACCGCTTCTGAAAATGGCAATAATTTTTCACCCAATAAATGAAAGCCAATACGCCCTCCCATACTAAATGCTGATAGGGAAAATTGGCTGTACTTATTTTGTTTTTCTTTTGATACAACTGTAATAATTTCTTGAATAATCTGTGACCACTCATGTGGAATTAGATCTAATGATTCCTCCCAAACGGTGCCCTGATGAAATGGAAATGCAATAGAAACAATGGTATATCTTTCTGATAAATGAGGGTAGAGAATTTTAAATTGGTTGCTTTCTTCGCCGTATCCTTGAAAACAAATCAAAAGCCTTTTGCCACTTCCATATACGAAGTACCCAATTTTGGAATTCTTGTATTTTATTTGTTTGAAAAGCTCCTCCATCAGCTGCAAATTTCGTTTTAACAGGGTTTAAAAAAATTTTCTTGGCAATTTCTATGAAAAACCACAGTTTTGCAATTTAGTTGTTTAAACAACAGTATGTCAAGCAACCATTTTAAAAGAGGGGAATTATATAGTATGCTCAATGGCATTGCCAGCTTGGCACTGGTGCGTCGTATGCAAAAAAATTTTAGGGCGGCAGGTCTTGAAATAACTATTGAGCAATGGGGCATCTTATACCATTTATGGAAAGAAGATGAACTCAGTCAGCAAGAATTATGTATCAGGAGTTTCAAAGATAAACCCAGTATAACAAGGTTAGTAGATAATCTGGAAAAGCAAAAATTCGTAGAAAGGAAAGGGTCTGAAACGGATAGAAGAATTAATAAAATTTGTTTAACAGAAAGTGGCAAAAACTTACAAGATCAGACCATCGAAATAGCCAATCAAACAATGGATGAAGCACTTGTGGGTGTGCATAAAGAGGATATTGAAACAGTAAGAATGGTTTTGCAAACAGTATATAATAACCTTAACCCTGAACCGGTTAAATTGAATTAGTTTTTAAAAATTTATAATGCTCAAATAATAATGCGATGGAAACAATAACTTCAAATGCTGCAATTTTAAAAGGAGGTGAGTGGCTAACAAAAACTAGTACACCTTTTGATATTTTTACTCCCGAAGATTTTTCTGAAGAACAGGAAATGGTGATGGATATGTGTCATCAGTTTCTAAAAACAGAAGTATATCCTGTGGTGGATCGTTTGGATAAATTAGAGCCCGGTCTAATGTTGAATCTGCTTGCAAAAGCAGGTGAGCAAGGACTTTTGGGTACAGCATTTCCAGAAGCATTTGGAGGGTTAGGAAAGGACTTTGTAACCTCCACAATTATCAATGAAGGATTAGGTGCAGGTCATTCATTTTCAGTGGCCATTGCTGCACATACCGGTATTGGTTCATTGCCAATTCTTTACTTTGGTAATGATGAGCAAAGAAATAAATACATACCAAAATTAGCCAGTGGCGAATGGAAGGGTGCTTATGGATTAACTGAGCCAAACAGTGGCAGTGATGCGCTTGGCGCTAAAACAAGTGCTACTCTGAGTGCTGATGGCAGTCACTATTTATTGAATGGTCAAAAATGTTGGATAACCAATGGTGGCTTTGCAGATGTATTTATTGTTTTTGCAAAAATAGATGGAGATAAATTTACAGCATTTATAGTTGAAAAAGGCTATGAGGGTTTTACACAAGGGCCGGAAGAACACAAGATGGGGATTAAAGGATCATCCACAGTTCAATTATATTTTCAAGACTGCAAAGTGCCAAAGGAAAATATATTGGGAGAAATTGGAAAAGGGCATGTTATTGCTTTCAATATTTTAAATATAGGCAGGCTAAAGCTATGTGCTGCTACACAAGGAGGCACAAAGCAAGCTATAAATAATTCTGTACAATATGCTATAACCCGTGAGCAGTTTAAAACACCGATTGCCAACTTTGGAGCTATCAAACATAAATTAGCAGAAATGGCCATTAGGGCCTGGGTTTGCGAAAGCGCATTGTATCGTACTGCTAAATTAATTGAAGATCAGGAAGCAGCAATGTTAGCAGAAGGCAAACCATTTGCCGATGCTTTACTTGGAGCAGCTGAGGAATATGCCATAGAGTGTGCAATGCTTAAAGTGGTGGGCAGCGAAGTACTCGATTTTGTGGTGGATGAAGGTGTGCAAATACATGGTGGAAATGGATTTAGTGATGAATACAATATATCCCGTGCATACAGAGATAGCCGCATCAACAGGATTTATGAAGGTACCAATGAAATCAATCGCTTACTCACTTTAGATATGACTTTGAAGCGTGCCATGAAAGGGCGCTTAGACTTGATGGGTCCTGCCATGTCAGTTGCAAAAGAACTGATGAGCATTCCCGATTTTGGTGCTGGTGATGATGATGATGTTTATGCGAATGATAAAAAAGCAATTGCCAATTTTAAGAAAGCTATTTTATTGGTGGCAGGTGCGGCAGTTCAAAAACTGATGATGAATTTAGACAAAGAGCAAGAAATATTAATGAACATTGCGGATATGGCTATTGACACCTATCATGCTGAATCGGCTTTGCTACGTGCCATGAAGATTGCAGATAAACAAGGTGCTCAAGCAGCGGCCATCTATCTTGATATAGCTCGTAGTTTTATTTATGATGCTGCAGATAGAATGAATAAAAATGGCAGAGATGCGCTCAATAGTTTTGCCGAAGGCGATGAACTACGTATGATGCTAATTGGAATAAAGCGGTTTACAAAAACCGAACCCTTTAATATCAAAGATGCAAGAAGAAGAATATCAGGAAAAATGATTGAGGCGGGGAGTTATTGTTTTTAGTGCTACTCGGTGAGTGATGAATATTATTACTTAAAACAAAAGAGGCCAATTGTCCATTGGCCTCTTTTGTTTTTTATAGAAATATATTAATTGCCATACTCACTCAAGAATTTAATACGCATCAATTTTAATTGCTCGTATTCAAAACCACTACCTGCCAATTCTTCGTGTGCTGCTTCTAGTGAAGATGTTTCACAATTTTTAAAATAGTCCATTATTTCATCCTGATCATCTTCGTCCAGCATGCTTTCTACTGCGTAAGTAAGATTAAGTCTTGTGCCACTGGCTACGATGGTTTCCATTTCTTCAAGTAATTCATCTAACTGCAAATCCTTATTTCTTGCAATGGTTTCTAATGGTATTTTCTTATCTACATTTTGAATAATATAAATCTTATTACTACTTTTATTCACCACGGACTTCATAATAAAGTCATCCGGTTTTTCTATTTCATTTTCTTCTACATATTGTGTAATAAGCTCAACAAATGGTTTACCATATTTTAGTGCTTTGCCCTTACTTACACCCTGACATTTCTCTAACTCTGCCATTGAAGTAGGATAGAGTGTTGCCATATCCTGCAAACTGCTTTCTAAAAATATTACAAACGGTGGTAGTTTCTTTTTCTTACCTTCTTGGTGTCTCAATTCTTTGAGCATAGTAAGCAATCTATCATCAGCTGCTGCACTTCCGCCTGTGGTGCTATCACCTTCGTCATCATCATAATCTGATTCTTCATAGATATTATTAAGCACAATTTTAAATGAAGTTGGCTTTTTGATGAATGCCTCACTTTGTGGAGAGAACTTTAAAAGACCATATTCTTCAATATCTTTTCTGATAAGATTTGCCAGTAGCATTTGACGGATAAGGCTATTCCAGAAATGTTCATCCCTATCACTTCCAATACCAAACTCCTCAAAATGCTCATGTCTAAACATGTTTACCTGAGGTGTAAGTTTTCCTATAATAATGTTTATAGTATATTCAATAGGAAACTTCTCATCTAATCTTTTAACTACTTTAAATACTTTTAATACATCGTCCTTGGCTTCTATTAATTCTTTCGGATTACAGTTATCACAGCCTCCAGTTCCTTTGCAACCA
Organism: uncultured Parafilimonas sp.; assembly: GCA_937892395.1. Lineage (GTDB taxonomy): Bacteria > Bacteroidota > Bacteroidia > Chitinophagales > Chitinophagaceae > CALAGJ01. The sequence continues at coordinate 41,474 of CALAGJ010000182.1, read as the reverse complement.
TTTGTATCCCACTCTTCCCCAAAATAATGTAGTAATATTTTTCTACGACACACGGCACTTTCGGCAAATGCAACTGTTTCGCTAATCAATTGTGCTCCTACTTCTCTTTCACTCAGTGGCTTATCCCGCATTAAATGCTCCAGCTTAGAAACATCTTTATGGCTATAATACAAAACACATTTTCCTTCCAGTCCATCTCTACCAGCTCTACCCGTTTCCTGATAATAATTTTCTATAGACTTTGGAATATTATAGTGTATTACAAATCGGATATCCGGTTTATCAATACCCATTCCAAATGCAATAGTGGCTACTATAACTTGAACATCTTCATTTAAAAATAAATCTTGTCTGTCTGCTCTCAGTTTTGAATCGAGGCCGGCATGGTAAGCAACTGCTTTAATATTATTTGCTACTAAAATATCTGCAAGTTCTTCTGTAGTTTTACGATTGAGCGTGTATATAATTCCACTCTTTCCTGGCATTTGAGTAATAAAACGCACAAGGCTTTTAATGGTCTGATCCTTCTTTACTTTTGGTTGTATTTCATAATAAAGGTTAGGCCTATTAAAGGATGATATAAAAACTTTTGGCTCTCTAAGGCCCATATTTTTTATTATATCACTTTGTACTTTTGGTGTGGCTGTAGCAGTCAAAGCCATCATTGGTTTATCTGGATTAATGGAAATCATCATTTCTCTGAGTCGCCTATACTCTGGTCTGAAATCATGACCCCATTCTGAAATACAATGGGCTTCATCTACGGCAAAGAATGAAACATTCAAATCACTAAAAAATTCCAGATTTTCTTGTTTGGTCAAAGTTTCCGGGGCCACATACAATAGCTTAGTTTTGCCAGACTTTAAATCATCTTTTACTTCTTTTATTTGTCCTTTATTGAGCGATGAGTTTAAAAAATGTGCTACATTATCTTTTTCACTATAACCCCTTACTAAATCAACTTGATTTTTCATAAGTGCTATCAAGGGGCTAACAATAATTGCACATCCAGGTAAAATCATTGCTGGTAGCTGGTAACAAAGGCTTTTTCCACCACCGGTGGGCATTATTACGAAAGTATCTTCTCCACTTAGTAAATTTCTGATAGCCGCCTCCTGTGTACCTTTAAATTTTTCAAAACCAAAATACTCATGTAAGCCTTCCATTAAGTTTACATCACCATCTAATAACGGACCTTGCGATTTACCTACTTTTAGTGTGGAAGATTTTATTGTTTTCTTTACGGTTTTTTTTACTACCGTTCTATTAATCATTGCCATAATACATCACAGTTCTCTCTTTTTCTGTTTATGTCTGGTAGGAAAAATATTTGACCAGTCCAGCAGTAAACGCCTTTATTTATATTTTATTTTTTCCGCTAAAGCCTAACAAATATATACAAAGAATAGATAAAAAAATTGCAGTCTTTTAAAAAACAAATAAAACCTACAACTTTGCGTAGCTTTTTATATGATTAGTATTAAACAAATTGCATTATCCACCATTCAGTTAGAAGCAGATTCAGTTAAAGGGTTATTAAATTTTATTGATGATGACTTTGAAAAAGCGGTTAATCTCATTCACCAAACTAAGGGTAGAGTTGTTGTAACCGGTATTGGCAAAAGCGCCATCATTGCTCAAAAGATTGTAGCAACTTTAAATTCTACAGGTACACCTTCTCTTTTTATGCATGCTGCAGACGCCATTCATGGGGATTTGGGTATGATACAACCTGATGATATCGTTTTATTAATTAGCAAAAGTGGTGAGAGTAGTGAAATAAAAGTATTAATTCCTCTCATAAAAGGATTTGGTAATTTACTGATAGGGATGGTAGGGCAAATTGAAAGCACACTTGCCAAGCAATCGGATATCGTATTAAACACAACAGTAAGTCAGGAAGCCTGTCCAAATAACCTTGCACCTACTAGTAGTACCACTGCACAAATGGTAATGGGCGATGCTTTGGCTGTATGCCTTATGAATTTAAAAGGATTTACAGGAAATGATTTTGCAAAATATCATCCAGGTGGTAATTTAGGAAAAAGACTTTATTTGAGGGTTGATGACATATATGTAAATAATCAACGACCAGTTGTATTAATAGATGATAATATTCGCAAAATTATTTTGGAAATTTCCAGGGCTCGTTTGGGTGCCACTGCTGTGATGGAAAATGAGGTATTGGTGGGAATTATTACAGATGGGGATATTAGGCGTTTGTTAGAAACAAAGGATGATTTACAAGAAATAAGAGCAGGAGAAATTTGTATAAAAAATGCCAAATCTATTTCTCCTGATGCATTAGCCGCAGAGGCTTTACAAGAAATGAGACAATCAGATATTAACCAACTTTTAGTCGTAAATAACACAGGTAAATATCTTGGAATGATACATTTGCATGACTTAATAAGAGAAGGAATTATTTAAAATAAATATGCATAAACATCAATATGTGGCCATCTTGGCGGGGGGGTTAGGTACACGATTCTGGCCAAAAAGCAGAAGCTCCAATCCCAAACAATTTTTGGATATTTTAGGTTCAGGAAAATCTTTATTACAATCTACTTACGATCGCTATAAAAAATTCATATATAGTGAAAATATCTACGTAGTTACAACAGTAGAATATGAGGAACACGTAAAGCAACATTTACCGCATTTACCCCCTCAAAATATAATATGTGAACCCAGTCGTAAAAATACTGCACCTTGTATTGCATTGATGGCTGCAAAACTTTTTCAAAAGGATAATAAAGCTACTTTTATGGTGGCCCCAAGTGACCATTTGGTTACTGATGAAGAAACTTTTAAAGATGTGGCATTACAGGCATTTGATTTTGCTCAAAAAAATGATGCTTTTGTAACTTTAGGTATAAAACCAACATATCCAAACACAGGATATGGTTACATACAATACGATGTAAATACAAAGGAAAATGAAAATATCTTCAAAATAAAAACATTTACTGAAAAGCCAGATATTACCTTGGCCCTAACCTTTGTTCGTAGTGGAGAATTTTTATGGAATGCTGGCATTTTTGCCTGGAAGGCAGAAAATATATTAACTGCCTTTGAAAAATATCAGCCAGAAATGTATGAACTATTCATGTCAGAAATTGCTGCATACAATACACCCACAGAAAAGAAAGCCATTCAGAAAATTTATCCCTTATGTACAAATATTTCTATTGACTATGCTATCATGGAGCATGCAAAAAATGTTTTTGTAATACCCTGCAGTGTAGGCTGGAGTGATTTAGGTAATTGGAAAAGTGCTTATGAAAACATGGATAAAGATTATTTAGAAAATGCTGTTAAGGGTAATAATGTAATCGTATTTGATGCTAATAAAAATATGATTGATGTGCCTACTGATAAAATGGTAGTAATACAGGGCTTGGATGACTATATTATTGTGGATACAAATGATGTATTAATCATCTGTAAAAAAGATAATGAGCAACAAATCAAAGAATATATGGCAGAAGTAAAACGGAATACGGGAGACAAATTCATATAAGTCAGCCCATCATTTCAAGCATATCCAGAATGTAAATTTTTATAAATAATATTTATCCTCCTAAACCCGCAGCTTTACTTATTTCCAGCATCCGCTGTATGGGCTTAAGTGCTGCAAGGCGAAGTGATTCATCCATAGTTATTTCTGGCAGTTCAAACTTCATACATAGATATATTTTTTCTAATGTATTCAGCTTCATGTGTGGACAATCATTACAGGCACAACTATTATTTGGTGGTGCTGGTATCAGCGTTTTTGTAGGAGCATCTTTTTGCATTTGATACAAAATGCCAGTTTCAGTTGCTACTATAAATTCTTTTGCATCATCCTTTACGACATATTTTAAAAGCTGAGAAGTGCTGCCAATAAAATCAGCCTGCTGAAGTATTGGATCCTCACACTCAGGATGTGCTATCAGTTTGGCCTTAGGATGCCTCGTTTTTAACCGAATTATTTTTTCAAGACTAAATATCTCATGAACCATACATGCGCCATTCCAGAGCAGCATATTGCGTCCTGATTTTTTATTGAGCCATGCTCCTAAGTTTTTATCTGGTGCAAAAATGATTGGAGTAGAAGCAGGCACACTTTCTATAATTTTTTCTGCATTGCTACTTGTACAGATAATATCACTCATCCCTTTAATGTCGGCACTACAGTTTATATATGAAATAACTATATGATCAGGGTGAGCATCTTTAAAAGCTTTAAAGGCTGGTGCAGGTGCACTATCAGCCAAACTACATCCTGCATTAAGATCTGGTAATACTACTTTTCTGGATGGATTTAAAATTTTTGCAGTTTCAGCCATAAAATGTACACCGGCAAATACAATCATATCAGCCTTCGTTTGCTCCGCTTGCTGAGCTAACCCTAAACTATCTCCAATATAATCTGCCACATCCTGTATATCCGGCTCTTGATAATAATGTGCCAACACTATAGCATTCTTTTCTTTTTTCAATACTTCTATTTCGTGAAAAAGATCTAGTCCAGGCTCTATATCCAAATCTAAAAATCCTGTCTCTGAAAGTCGGCTGCCAGCATTGTGTATATTAAGCATAATAATTATTTAATATTTATTTATATAAAACACTTACTATTATTAGGAGTGTGTATATCTGGAAAACTTAGTTATACACTTTCTGCAAATTTAGGTTCCCCCATATTATACACATCTCTTTAATGTTTATTCACTTGAACGAAGACCTATAATACTGTAGATTTTGAATTTTATTAAGACCTGTTAAATACTTTCTTACACATTTACCCATATGGGTTTTGCACAGGTATTCACGTTAATCACAGTATTAAAACTTAGTGTATAAATTGGTCATCATTTGGGTATTTACAAAAAGCGAGTAACTTATTCTTTTTTAATCCAGATTAATAATAGTCAAAAACTGGATTTACAAACATAAAAATGATGTTATATACAACCCTATGTGAAATAATGTTTCACTTCTGCCCAGCATTGAATTTTAATTGTTTCATCAAGCTACAAATTATATTTTTCCATCTCCTGACATACAAATTCCATTAACGGTTTTATATGTGCAGGACTAAAATCAAATTTTAAACCCGCTGCTTCGTACAACTCAGGAAGTGTCTTTGTGCCACCCAAAGAAAGTGCCTTGATATAATGTTGTAAAGCCAAACTTTTATCCTGCTTAAACTGCTTCCATAAGCCAATAGCACCTAGCTGAGCTATTCCATATTCAATATAATAAAAAGGTACTTCAAAAATATGAAGTTGTCTTTGCCAGCTACTTTCTCTATATTTTTCTAACCCTGTAATATCAATTTCATCAGTTGAAAATTCGCTTAATATTTCTGTCCATTTATCTGATCTTTCAGATAATGTGTGCATTGGATTTTCATATACCCAGTGTTGAAATTTATCTACAATGGCAATCCATGGAAATATGGTTATAACTCTTTCTAATTGATGTCTTTTGGCCCGGTTTAATTCCTCTGGACTTTCAAAAAAATTATCCCAATATTCCATGCTAAATAATTCCATGGCCATGCTAGCTACTTCGGCTATCTCCATAGGATATTCTTTAAAAGCACTAAGTTCTAAAGGATGACATAAAAATGATTGAATAGCATGGCCACCCTCATGCACCATTGTAGTAACGTCACTCATTTGCCCAGCTGCATTCATAAATATAAATGGTGCACCACTTTCGGCTAAAGGACAATTATAACCTCCAGGTGCTTTACCCTTTCTGCTGTCTAAATCTAAATGCCCCATTGCCTCCATTTGTAAAAGACAATCAGCAAAAAATGGATCCAGATTTTTAAAACATTCAATCGTTTTTGAAGTTAATTCCTTGCCATCTTTAAAAGGACGTAGTGGTAGTATTCCTTCTTTTTCTGCCTCAGTATCCCATGGTTTCAAGGGTTCTAATCCTAAATATTTCTTTTTCTGCTGATATATTTTTCCAACCATGGGAAGAATATGCTCCTTTACTGATTGATGAAATAAATAACAATCTTCTTTGGTATAATCAAAACGCCCCAGTTCGGCAAATTTGTAGTCCCGATAATTTTCAAATCCTGCCTGAATGCCTACTGTATTTCTTTTTGCAATAAGAGTTGTAAATAAATCATCCAATTTTTGCCTATCCTCAATCCTTCTATTTTGCATCTTCAAATAAACTGATTCCCTTAATTGTCTATCAGGATTTTCCAAAAATTTAGCTGCTTGCTGAAGTGTATATTCTTCATTATTTATTTCGACTGTCATCGCTCCTGCTATGGCGCCATACTGCTGTTGTAGTACGCTTAATTCTGCCTGTATTGCTATATTTTCTTCCCTATACAATTCAATACTTTTTCTGATATTTCTTAAAAAAGTATTGTACTTTTCTTCATCTAACTCTTTTGTATATGGACAATGGACAAGTTTTTTATTTAGAGCATCTACCAAGGGCTGTATCTGTGGTTGTATTTCCATACAAAAAAAAGTAAATGCCTCTTCAAGTGCTTTATCTGTTGTATCGCAGGTCATCTTTATCTGTCGCCAACAGACATCTTCACTAATGGCTGCCTCTAATTCACTACTGTCTTTCATCCATTGAAGTAATGCTTCTTTACTGTTGATTTCTCTTGACAGTAATGTATCAAAATATGGTTTTAAACTTTCCCAGTTTGAAATTCTAAAATCAACTGGCAAAAAAAAACGGGGTAATTTTTTGATATTGGCCGTTAATATTTTTGTCATTTTATCTTTAATATTTAGTGCTGCAAAGTAAATGGCATTCGTAATAATTATATCATTCCATCGATAAACAAATATCAGTCTACACCAAGTATCCTGCACATATTTCCCTTTATTTTGGCGCATGAATCAATGTTGTAATACAGTATTAATGGTGCGTCCCGCACATTTTGGATATAATACGGAAACTGCTGATAGCAATGCATTTCAAGAGCAGCAGGACAGTTCTTCTAAAGAATTTATAAAGCAATCCGCCATACAAGAATTTGATGCAATGGTTGATCTCTTGAAAAAAAATGAGATTGAAGTTATTGTTATAGATGATAAACCAGCACCAATTAAAACCTGTGCCGTGTTTCCCAACAATTGGTTTTGTATAATGCCGGATGGCAGTTTTACATTATTTCCAATGCAGGCTGAAAATAGACGTACAGAAAGGACTGAAGAAATAATTGCTTTAATTAAAAATAAATATCAAATAAGCGCCTTTAAGGACTGGAGTAAGTATGAGTACGTAAACTGGTTTTTAGAAAGCACAGGCAGTATGGTTATGGATCATATAAATCGGATAATTTATGCATGTCTTTCTCAAAGAACACACCAACAAATGGTTGAGAAATTTGCAAAATCTACAGGATATACCGCTTGTTGTTTTAATGCAACAGACCCTTTGGGCAATCCAATTTATCATACTAACGTAATCATGCATATTGGGGACGGTTATGCCGTGCTTTGTGGAGAATGTATCACAAATCATTTAGAAAAGGAACGTGTATATGAATCTTTAGTAAATAGCGGACTCATTATTATAGAAATATCTATGCATCAAGTACACGAGTTTGCGGGTAATATGCTACAGGTAAAAAATAAAAGGGAAGAGAAAGTAACCATTTTAAGCAGAAGGGCTTACGATAGTCTATCCAACTTACAGATCAAAGCACTCACAGCATATACTTGGCTATTGCCTGTGCCATTAGATATTATTGAAAAAGTGGGTGGAGGTAGTGTACGATGTATGCTTGCAGAAATATTTGCAAAGCCAATTGAAGTGTTATACGAGAATGATATGGCATCCTAAAGTATTAAAATGGTCTCGATACAATAGTTTTAGCTCTATGACAGCATGAATGAAATTATACTATTAAATGCATTTATCTTTAAGCTCTATACAATGGCATGATTGAAACAGCGCAAGTTTTACTAAAAAAGCATTGGGGTTATGAGGCATTTAGAGCACCCCAGTATCAAATAATAACAACATCTTGTACCAAAAAAGATACACTTGTTTTATTGCCCACCTCCGGAGGAAAGTCTATTTGTTATCAATTACCGGCCTTGCTAATGCCCGGCTGTTGCTTGGTGATATCCCCACTCATAGCACTTATTAAAGATCAAGTGGCTTCATTACAGAAAAAAGGAATATCGGCAATTGGAATTTACAGTGGTCTTTCAAAAGTAGAAGTTGACACTATTCTAAAAGATGTTGTAGATGAAAAATATAAACTTTTATATGTATCACCGGAAAGACTAAAATCAAAACTTTTTAAGGACTATGTTTCTAATATGCCCATTAATCTAATTGCTGTAGATGAGGCCCATTGTGTATCTCAATGGGGTTATGATTTCAGACCGGCATATCTTGATATAAAAAACATTAGAAAAGAACTACCAAATATACCTTTGATGGCATTATCTGCAACAGCTACAAGTGGTGTTATCGAAGATATAAAAGTGAATCTTTCTTTAAAAGAGCCCGTTTGTTTCATAGAGCCTATATCCAGACCACAGCTTTCATTTAGTGTATATGAAGTGGAGAGTAAGATAAATAAATTGGTACACATATTAGAACGGGTCCAAGGCAAGGCTTTAGTCTATTGCAATAACAGGCGCAAATGTGCAGAAGTGGCACATCTCCTTCAGTTTTATAATATTTCATCTACCTACTATCATGCAGGTCTTGCTCCTCAGGACCGCACACAAAGACAAGAGGCATGGATGAACGACCAAACCAGAGTTATGGTTTGTACAAGTGCTTTTGGTATGGGTATTGATAAGTCCGATGTAAGAACGGTCTTACATTATGATCCGCCGGATTGTTATGAAAACTATTATCAGGAGGCCGGTCGTGCCGGTCGAGATGGAAAAAGATCCTATGCAGTTTTATTACTAAGTCATACTGATAAGCAAGATTTAATTAATAAAGCATCAGAAAAGTATCCTGCAATACAGGAAATAAAAAGAGTTTATCAATTTTTGGCAGATTATTTACAAATCCCCGTAGGTATTGGGGCGGAGCAATATTTCCCTTTTGATATTACTGATTTTACAAAAAAGTTTAAAGTATCTACAGTACTCACCATAAATGTGCTGCGCATACTTGGGCAAGAAGGAATTTTATCTTTCGAAGAAGATACTTTTATTCCTTCCATGGCTATTGTAACTGCATCCAGAGAAAGTCTGGCTGATATAGAAAAAGCGTTTCCTGATATAGAGCAAACTTTAAAAGCAATACTTAGAATTTATGAAGGTATTGTGGATGATGAAGTACCCATCTATGAAAAACAGATTGCTAAGTTTTTGAGAAGGGATATAGATTTTGTTCAAAGTCAATTGCAACTTTTAAATAAACGACAAATCATAAAATATACTACCCATCAATCCACTCCACAGCTTTATTTTTTTTACAATAGGGCATCGGCTGCAAACCTATCTATTGATTCAGAAAATTATCTTTTCAGAAAAAACTTATATGAAGGAAGACTATACCATTTCATTCGATATATAGAAAATCAAAATACATGCAGAGCAGTTTCCATTGCAAATTATTTTAATGACCATAAAATAGAAAATTGCGGCATTTGTGATACATGTGCAGGAAAGAGAAACAAGATTATACACCCTCAAGATATAGAAGCTGTAAAACAAAGAATGAAAATTTACTTGAATAAAAATGTTATGCATATTGCCACATTCATAAAACACTTTGATGATATACCCATACAAAAATTCTGGAATTCCTTTCACTATTTGGAGGCAGAAAAAATGATTGTTATTGATAAGTTTGGACAAGTAAGTTGGCAACAAGAAAAAACATAATTTTCATTCATTTCTATTACTTTGTACAATGCAGTTATACAGTCATGAATATTTTATGCGTCAGGCTCTACAGCAGGCGGAGCTTGCGTTTGAAGCAGACGAAGTTCCTGTAGGTGCTGTAGTTGTAATAGAAAATAAAGTAATAGCCAGAGCACACAATCAAACTGAGCAGCTTACTGATAGTACAGCACATGCTGAAATGCTGGCACTTACAGCCGCATATTTTAAAATGGGAACTAAGCAATTACCTGCTGCAAGCATTTACATTACTTTGGAACCATGCCTCATGTGCTGCGGAGCTTTATACTGGGCAAGACCTGCACAAATTATTTATGGTGCCATAGACGAAAAATTTGGATACCACTGTTTTACAGGACAGGCTGGAAAAAAACCATATCATCCAAAAACAACAATCATAACAGGAGTTTTGGCTACTGAATCTGCCACCCTACTCAAAGCTTTTTTTAAAGCAAAAAGAGGGTAAGATATTTTTTTTATTTCTTACCCTTCGGGCAATGTGTTCCAGCAATAAATCGCTCTCCCTTTTCCTCATTCCCCGTAGGGGCCGTATTAAAAAAGTAGAATACACTGATAACCGAAACAATACTTTTATGTCAAGTTGATACTCAATGACTCCCTTTTACTTGGAGAAGACTCCTAGAAATATTTCCACTTTTCCTCCTTGGTGCATTTTATAAAATCAATAATTTGACATGCCAACCCAAAGCGCATCATCGTATCATCCAATACACGCTTCCATTTTTCATACCCATAGCTTAACTTCGCCCACCTTATTTATTGTATGAGCAGCAGGTATAAAGAATTTAGCACATTAAATCTACCCCTCACAGAGGCAGAAATATTAAAACAGTGGGAACAGAATCACACGTTTGAAAAAAGCATTTCGCAGCGCAGTGGCGCCAGCCCATTTGTATTTTATGAAGGCCCTCCCAGTGCCAATGGTATGCCCGGCATACACCATGTGATTAGCCGCACATTGAAGGATTTGGTATGTAGATATAAAACCATGCAAGGATATCTGGTAAACCGAAAAGGTGGTTGGGATACACATGGCCTCCCCATTGAGCTGGGCGTAGAAAAAGAATTGGGCATTACCAAAGAAGACATCGGCAAAAAAATATCTGTAGAAGCCTATAACCAAAAATGCAGAGAAGCGGTACTACGTTTCAAAGATAAATGGGATGATATCACTCGAAAAATGGGATATTGGGTAGATCTTAATGACCCCTACATCACCTTTAAAAATGAATACATAGAAACCCTGTGGTGGCTACTCAAACAGCTATATTCTAAAGGGTTATTATACGAAAGTGTCAGCATACAGCCCTATTCTCCTGCAGCCGGTACAGGTCTTAGTTCACATGAACTAAATCAGCCGGGCACCTATAAAGATGTAAAAGATACCAGTGCAACTGTTATGTTTAGGGCTTTGCAAAATGAGCAAAGCAAATTTTTGCATGATGCTGTACATGGAGCCGAAGTATTTTTTCTGGCTTGGACAACCACACCTTGGACACTCCCCAGCAATCTTGGACTTACCGTAGGTGGCAGTATAGATTATGTATTGATCCAAACAAAAAATCCTTATACACAATTGCCAATCAATGTTGTACTGGCTGAAAAATTACTACCAAAATATTTCAAACCAGAAGAAGAAATAAAAGAAGATGTTGATTTTGCTGCTTCGCAGAATGCTGCTGCTGGAGTCACCGCCATACCTTGGAGGCGTGTATTGCAATGCAAAGGCAAAGCTTTAGAAGGACTACAGTACGAACAATTATTACCCTATGAAGCCAACAGTATTGAAGAAATAAAGAACATCACTCCTGAGGCAAATCCATTCCGAATCCTTCTGGCAGATTTTGTAACCACAGAAGATGGTACCGGTATAGTACATACAGCACCCGCATTTGGAGCAGATGACTTTAAAGTGGGCAAAAAATATAATATTGGCATTCTGACCATGGTCGATAAGCAGGGAAAGTTTGTAGATGGTCTGGGCGAATTTAGCAATCGCTATGTCAAAAATTATAAGGATGAAGAAGAATTTGTAGATGTAAATGTGGACATTGCCGTAAAGCTAAAAAAAGAAAATAGAGCATTTAGAGTTGAAAAATATGAACACAGCTATCCGCATTGCTGGCGTACAGATAAACCAGTATTGTACTACCCTTTAGATGCCTGGTTCATAAAAACAACAGCCATAAAAGATAGATTAGTTGAGTTGAATAAAACCATCCAATGGAAACCCAAATCAACCGGAGAAGGCCGCTTTGGCAATTGGTTAGAAAATATGGTAGACTGGAATTTAAGCCGGAGCCGCTTTTGGGGTACGCCATTACCAATTTGGAAAACAGAGGATGGGGAATCAATAAAATGTATAGGCACAATAGATGAATTAAACAATGAAATAAAATTAGCAAACGAAGTACTTGGTGCAGATATCAATAAGGATTATCTACATGAAGGTATTCTGGATTTGCACAAACCCTATGTAGATGAAATCATTTTAGTGTCTGATACTGGCCAGCCCATGAAGCGTGTGCCAGATCTAATAGATGTATGGTTTGATAGTGGCGCAATGCCTTATGCTCAGTGGGGTTTAGATTATGAAAAACTATCTACAGGCCATAAGCATCCGTTTAAACTGCCGGCAGGTGTAGAAAAATTTGAAGAACTTTATCCAGCAAGTTTTATCGCAGAAGGTGTGGACCAAACCCGTGGTTGGTTTTATACCCTACATGCTATAGCAGGTTTAGTTTTTGATACTGTGGCTTATAAAACAGTAGTGTCCAATGGGTTGGTATTGGACAAAAAAGGGAATAAAATGAGTAAGCGATGGGGAAATGTGGTCAATCCATTTGAAACTATTGAAAAATATGGTGCTGATGCTACTCGATGGTACCTTATTACAAATGCCTCCCCTTGGGACAACTTGAAGTTTGATGAAGATGGTATAAAAGAAGTACAGCGCAAGCTGTTTGGCACATTGCATAATATCTACCAGTTTTTTGCACTATATGCCAATGTGGACGGTTTTAATTTTTCAGAGCAATACATACCCGTATCAGAGCGTCCGGAAATGGATCGTTGGATTCTGTCATCCCTACATACGCTTATTGGAAAAGTTACTCAATACTACGATGAATATGATCCAACACAAGCCGGACGTGCCATAGAAGATTTTGTAGGTGAGCAACTCAGTAACTGGTATGTACGATTATGCCGACGCAGATTTTGGAAAGGCGAATATGAGTTTGATAAAATTTGCGCTTACCAAACCTTATTTGAAAGTTTGGAAACAGTTGTAACGCTTATGGCACCCATTTCACCATTTTATACAGATGCTATTTATATGAGTCTAAACGAAGTGGTAAAAAAAGGAGCACCTCAAAGCGTACACCATGTATTCTTTCCAAAAGCAGAGCAACCCTATATAGATACCGACTTAGAAAACCGTATGAAGTTGGCTCAGGATGCTTGTTCACTCATATTATCGCTGCGCAAAAAGCAGAATATAAAAGTAAGACAGCCCTTACAAAAGGTGCTGATACCAGTACTCAATCCTACAATGAAAGCAGGATTAGCACAAGTAGAAAACCTTATAATGGCCGAAGTCAATATAAAAGAAATAGCCTACCTCAATCCGGAAGATACATTTATCCATAAAAAAGTCAAACCCAATTTTGTATTGTTAGGAAAGAAGATGGGTGCTAAAATGAAAGCAATAAGTACGGCACTTTCTAATTTCTCTCAGGAGGAGATACAGCATTTAGAAATGAATGGTCAGGTTTTTATGTCTGCACCTGCAATAAATGAAACGATATTATTGTCCGAAGTAGAAATAACCGCTGAAGATATACCCGGATGGAGTGTTGCCACAGGCAATGGATTAACGGTAGCCTTAGATATTACCCTTACAAAGGATTTAAAAATGGAGGGGGATGCCCGTGAATTTGTAAATCGAATTCAAAATATTCGAAAGGAAAGGGGCTTTGAATTAACAGATCGAATTTCTGTAACGGTTGATGATAATACAAATCTTAAAGAATCGTTAATAACATTTAAAAACTATATTTGTGCCGAAATCCTGGCAGATAATTTTAGCTGGGTAGCTGGTCTTCAAGGAGAATCCGTAATAGAAGTCAATGATAACCAGTTGGTTGTAGTTGTTACAAAAAACAAATGATTGTATGCCTTCAAAAAAGCCTGTAAAAAAGGTAGCCGCTAAGAAAACAGTAAAACCGTCGAAACCGGCTGCCAAACCTGTTGCAAGTTCAAAAAAAGCAGCGCCAAAACCTACAGCAAAAACACCTGCAAAAAAGGTAGCTGCAAAGGTATCAAAGCCTGCAGTCAAATCGATTGCAAAGCCAACTCCAAAAGCAGTAAAAAAGCCTGTTGCTAAAGTAGTTACAAAACCCGCCGCAAAAACAACGATAAAGCCTACTGCCAAAGTGGTTGCAAAACCCGCAGTAAAAACCCCGGTAAAGCCTGCTGCTAAAGTGGTTTCAAAATCTGCCAAAAAACCAGCTGGAAAGCCAATAGCTAAGGCAATAGTAAAACCGTCGGCTACTAAAAAACTGGTAAAGCCAATTGGAAAATCGGCTGCAAAGCCCGCCACACGCTCCCTTGTAAAGCCAGTAGCAAAGCATATTTCCAAACCAGCTGTGCAGCCGATTATAAAGCCAACTATAAAAGAGGCCCCCGCAAAGCCAATTGTAAAAGCAATGCCTGCAAAACCTGTGGTTCTACCAGCAGCACCTGTCGTGGTAAAAAAACTTACAAAGCAAAAGCCTGAACCTAAGCCAACAACTATCAAAAAACCAATTAAAAAAGATGTGCCTTTAAAAGAAGTTAAAGTGCCAAAAATTTCAGTATCAACAAGGGTGATTTATGACCCTGAATATAGATCTATGGAAAACAGAACAAAAAAAGAAGAAGTACAAATGGTGAACATACCATTAATAAGATACTCAGACAGTGATTTGAATGAATTTAGAGATTTAATTCAAAAAAAGTTAGATCTGGCAAAAAGAGAACTTTCCTACTTACAAGGATTGATTACTCGAAAAGATGATATGGGCGGTGATGAAAGCGAAAATCGCTATATGACTATGGAAGATGGCAGTATAAGTATGGAGCGGGAGCAACTGAGTCAGATGGCCAGTCGCCAAATTACCTACATAGACCACCTCGAAAAGGCCTTAATCAGAATTGAAAATAAAACTTATGGCATTTGCAGAGTTACCGGCAAACTAATTGATAAAAATCGCCTCAGGGCCGTGCCTCATGCTACACTTAGTTTAGAAGCAAAACTCGGTTTAGTTAAAGGTGGGGAATAGTATTTTCACTAAATATATTGCAAAGGGGCTTATAAAGCCCTTTTTTTATGACTGTAAAATTATTGTATCAGCAGTTATATAGATTAAGACTTATTTCATTATTTTGGCAACCCATAAAAAATTGTGATATGACGAATATTCCTGTAGTTGATTTGTCCGAATTCTTAGATGGTACCACTGATCAAAGGAGTGCATTTGTGCAGCAGTTGGGCAGTGCTTATGAGGATGTTGGCTTTGTGGCTGTAAAAAATCATGGTATTCCTCACAAACTCATTTCAGAGCTATATGAATATGTACACAATTTCTTTGCGCTTCCACTTGAGCAAAAATTAAACTATGAAGTACCGGGTTTAGCGGGTCAGCGCGGTTATACCAGCTTTGGAAGGGAGCATGCCAAAGGAAGTGAAGCTCCAGACTTAAAGGAGTTTTTTCAATATGGACAAACAGTTGAAAATGATGATCCTATTAAATCTGAATATCCGGACAATGTTTCTGTTTCCGAAATTGACCAATTCAATAAGACATTATTTTCTGCCTATCGGCAATATGAAAAGTCTGCTGCTGCCTTGCTGAGTGCAATAGCGATTTATCTTGAGTTGGATGAAAATTATTTTGAACCACATATTGCTAATGGAAATTCAATTTTGCGATGTATTCATTACCCTCCCATAACGCATGAACCAAAATCTGCTATTAGGGCAGAACAACATGAAGACATCAATTTAATCACTTTATTGGTAGGAGCCAGTGCAGATGGATTACAAATTCTTACTAAACAAGGGGAATGGGTTGGTGTTACATCACTACCTGAACAGATAGTCGTAAATGTGGGGGATATGCTTCAGCGTTTGACTAATAATCGTTTACGCAGCACTACACATAGGGTTGTGAATCCACCAAGGGAGCATTGGCATACCAGTAGATTTTCCATGCCATTTTTTATGCATCCAAGAAGTGAAATGAGCTTAACCTGTTTAGACGGTTGTATAGATGCTACACATCCCAAAGCCTATGATGATATGACTGCCGGAGAATACCTTGATGAAAGACTCCGTGAAATCGGATTAAAGAAGTAATTTGTCTCTAACGGTTTTATGAACTCATTGTGATGTATTAACACAATAAAAAATTGTAAATCATCTTTGGTCTTAGTTCGTCATATTCCATTTTTGAAAGCAGTGTTCATGCACAGCATAACCGCTTTTGGTGGGCCACAGGGTCATTTTGGCCTTATGCTGCGCACATTTGTACACAATCGTAGAGATGTAACCGAAGAAGAGTTGATAGAGTATAATGCTTTTTGTCAAATGCTTCCTGGAGCCTCCAGTACACAAACATTAACGCTGATAGGATATAAGCGAGGAGGTATTCCTTTGGCTGTTTTAACCCTTTTGATTTGGATATTACCTGCCGGATTTTTAATGGGAGCACTCAGTTTTTTATTGGATTTTATCAGTGATAAAGAATTGGTTGTCAGCTACTTCCGATTTATTCAACCTATGTCAGTTGGTTTTTTGGCTTTTTCATGTTTTCGGTTGTATAAAAAATCAGTTAATAATATGATTACGCATGTTATTATGATTGCGGCCACAATAATTACCTTTCTCCTGTTTAAAACACCTTGGGTTTTTCCTTCATTAATTATTGCTGGGGGATTTATTACCAACTTCAGTAAGAAAAGAATTCCTCAAAAGGACATCCCTCCCAAAAAAATAAGATGGGCAAATATTTTAATATTTCTTTTCATTTTGGCTACTGCAGGATCTTTGAGCGAAACG
The DNA here is from genome assembly GCA_937892395.1 of uncultured Parafilimonas sp. Lineage (GTDB taxonomy): Bacteria > Bacteroidota > Bacteroidia > Chitinophagales > Chitinophagaceae > CALAGJ01. The sequence continues at coordinate 24,488 of CALAGJ010000182.1, read as the reverse complement.
GCAAGAAAACAGAATTGGGAAACCCGCCAACCTATCAATTTATTTGAAAACTTCTATCGCTTTGGTAGCCTCGTTTTTGGTGGGGGAGATGTCTTGATACCTATGATGTATCAACAGTATGTCATACGACCCACAACGGATAGGGTAAGTCAAAATAACCCCGGAGTAATTGTAATCAAGCAGGATGATTTTTTAACGGGTAGTGGAATTATTAGGGCAATTCCCGGACCCGTATTTAGTATTAGCTCTTTTATGGGCGGCATGGCACTGAGTAATGAAGGCAAGTCTCGCCATTTGGCTGGCTGCGTCATAGGGCTAATTGCCATTTTTTTGCCCAGTTTATTATTGGTATTATTTTTTTTTCCGGTATGGCAAAATCTAAAAAAGTATGCAGTAATATATAGGTCTTTAGAAGGAATAAATGCAACGGTGGTTGGTATTTTAATGGGGTCAACACTTATTCTAATGAAAAGTATTTCCTTGGATATAACTGGAGGTGATCAATCTGCCATCTTAAATATTATCGTGATTGGCGTTACTTTCTACTTGCTTACATATACCAAAATAAAACCCCCACTTATTCCTTTGGGCTGTTTATTATTAGGTTTTATTTTTTCCTGAATTATTTCTGTAGTAGTTGTTATTTTCGATGTCATCTACTACCACATCTGGAGTGAGGTATCGAATGCTTTTTTTCTTTATAATCAACTCTCGTATATGTGTTGAAGAAATGTCTAGTAATGGCGCATTTAAAAAATGTACATTTTCACCTATCTGTTCAGGCTTGAGAAATCCAGATCGTAAGTACACATAAAGTTGATACCTTTCTAATATCAAATGATGATTTTTCCATTTGTGTAGATTTGTAAAGCTATCACTACCCATTATTATGCTAAATTTTTTTCCTGGATATTGCTCTTCAAGGTAGGTAAGTGTGTCAATGGTAAATGATGGCCTTGGTAGTTTAAATTCAATATCACTGGCCGTAAAGCGAAAAGGATCATTATCAATTGCTAAACGCAATAAATGCAATCTTTGGTATTCATTCAACAATGATGTACTTTTTTTTAATGGGTTTTGAGGAGAAAGTATAAACCATATTTTCGAAATTGCTGTTTCATTGAGTATATGACTGGCAATGATAAGATGTCCATTGTGTATTGGATTAAATGACCCAAAGTATAACCCAATTTCTTCCATAATAATCTGATTTGCAGGGTTTCGTTAAATTTCCGTTACTAAAATTTCTTCCGCTTCATTAAGTCTAAGACTAAGGTTATAACCTGCTATCTGAACACAAATTGGATCACCCAGTGGTGCAATTTTCTCGACTCTAATTTTTTCTCCCGGCACACATCCCATTTCCATTAGCTTTATGGACAATGAATCACTATTGAAGGCTTCGATAATTCCAATTGTTCCCATACGTAGCTCAGATAATTTTTTCATTTTTGCAAATCTATTTAGTTGTATTTGTTTTTTGTTACGAATTTTGAAACTTTCAAGAATATATGAGTCATCCCATTTACTTTCACTACACAAATTCACTATACAAATTACCTACCTCGAAGGAATTAAAAAAGACAATAAACTTTTTGTTTTCAAATGAAGGGTATAGTCTTTTGCGCATTGATTATGTTTTTTGCTCTGATGCATACCTGCTCCAAATCAATCAAAGTCACTTAAATCATGACTACTACACCGATATTATTACTTTTGATCTAAGTGAAAATAAGGATTCAGTTATTGGAGAAGTGTATATCAGCTGCGACCGTGTAAAGGAAAATGCTAAAATTTATAAGACTTCATACCAAACCGAACTTAAGCGTGTTATTTTACATGGTGCATTACATTTATGTGGATATGAGGATAAAACCAAGAGAAAGCAATCCGTTATGCGGCAAAAGGAGCAATTTTATCTTAACTTATAAGTTTCACGTGAAACTTATATTGATTTTTTTGATCATTTCACTTGTTACCAATACAACAAATGGTCAGATTGCTACATATAGTTTTGAGGAAAAAAGTATCCCAATGCCCAAAAAGATGGATTCTGTCGTTTTGTTAAAAAATCAGCAGATGATAGGATATAACCATTTATCTGAAACGGAAAAAGACTTTTACTATTGGACAAATTATAGCAGAGCAAATCCGAAACGATATTGGGATAGTGTTATTGTACCTATTGTTACAACCTTCCCTCAATTTAAGGGTTCCTATACGGAAAGTTTATACCGGGATATTATAACTATAAAAGGGGAGTTGCCTTTTTTGGCTTTGAATAGTGAGCTGATCTTACTTGCGCAAAATCATGCAAAAGATATTGTAAGTAATAATGCCCAGCCCGGTCATAACTCATTCAATGGCATTACTTTTCAGCAGCGGTTTAAAACAACGGGTTTAAATTCATGCGGGAGTGAGAATATTAGTTTTGGAGAAATTACACCCTATTTTGCACTGGCTATGTTATATATAGACTATGGGCTTCCAAATGTTGGCCACAGAAAAACACTTCTAAATCCCATGTTGACAAGAATTGGCGTTGGAAGTGCTACATTTTCAAATGGAAGTAATTTCTACGTACAAGATTTTGCATGCCCATAATATGAAGTTTCACGTGAAACTATAGTTTATTTGAGACAGTGGATTCAGGCTTTATCTTTGCAAAAATTTTTCATGTTTCCTCATTATGATGTTATAGTTGTTGGAGCTGGTCATGCAGGATGTGAAGCTGCCGCCGCAGCTGCAAATCTTGGCAGTAAGGTTCTGCTGATTACCATGAATATGCAAACCATTGCCCAAATGAGTTGCAATCCTGCAATGGGAGGAATAGCCAAAGGTCAGATTGTAAGAGAGATAGATGCATTAGGTGGATACAGCGGAATAGTAACCGATAAATCAATGCTTCAGTTTAGGATGCTAAACAGAAGCAAGGGTCCTGCAATGTGGAGCCCAAGAGCACAAAACGATCGGATGCTATTTGCGGCCACATGGAGAGAAATGCTGGAGCAAACGCCTAATGTTGATTTTTATCAGGATACTGTAAAAGAATTGCTCATAAAATATAACCGTGTAATTGGCGTAAAAACTGGACTTGGACACTTAGTACATAGTTCTGCAGTAGTAGTTACAAGTGGTACTTTTTTGAATGGAATAATCCATATAGGCGAAAAACAGTTTGGCGGAGGAAGAGTGGCGGAAAAGGCTGCCACCGGCATCACAGAGCAATTGGTTGATTTGGGTTTTGAAAGCGATAGGCTTAAAACAGGTACACCACCAAGAATAGATGGCAGAAGTCTTGATTATTCTAAAATGGATGAACAAAAAGGGGATGAAACCATTCCCGGATTTTCATTTACTGACACCACAAAAATTTCTTCTGATAAACAATTGAGTTGTTTTATTACTTACACAAATAGTACTGTACACGATACTTTAAAAACAGGGTTTGATAGAAGCCCAATGTATGCAGGTAGAATTGAGGGTGTTGGTCCACGCTATTGTCCGAGCATTGAAGATAAAATAAATAGATTTGCTGATAGAGATCGTCACCAATTATTTGTAGAGCCAGAAGGATTTAATACCGTTGAAATCTATGTAAATGGCTTTTCAACTTCACTGCCAGAAGATGTTCAATTTAAAGCCCTTCAGAAGGTTCAAGGTTTTGAAAATATGAAAATGTTTAGACCTGGATATGCCATAGAATATGATTATTTTCCTCCTACACAATTAAAATATTCTTTGGAAACAAAAATGCTCTCAGGTTTGTTTTTTGCTGGGCAGATTAATGGAACCACCGGGTATGAGGAGGCAGCCTGTCAAGGATTGATGGCGGGTATAAATGCACATTTGAAAGTAAAAGAACAGGAACCATTTATATTAAAAAGAAGTGAAGCCTATATTGGTGTGTTGATAGATGATTTAATCAGTAAAGGAACAGACGAGCCATATCGAATGTTTACCAGCAGAGCTGAGTTTAGAACATTACTTCGTCAAGATAATGCTGATATCAGACTAACTCCGGCAAGTCATCAAATTGGTTTAGCGAGTCAGGAAAGAATGTATAATGCAACAAAGAAAATAGAAGAAGTAAATTCCATCAAAGCAATTTTGAAAAAATCGTGGTTTGAGCCCGATCATATTAATCAGTATTTAGAAAAAATTGGATCAGCTACAATTAATGAAAAACAAAAGATAGAAAAAGTATTATTACGACCTGGCATTGATATTCAATCACTTATGGCTGTAAATGACAAATTTTGTGCTTTGATGAATGGATTTTCCGCACAGTCTATCGAACAGGCAGAAATACAAGTAAAATATGAACGATATATAGAGAAGGAAAAAGAATTGGTGGAAAAAATGGCCACCATTGAAGAAACACCCATTCCACAAAATTTTAATTACGAAAAGCTATCTGCAATAAGTAAAGAAGCATTACAAAAATTTCAAAAAATACAACCCCGTACACTTGGGCAGGCATCCCGAATTTCAGGAGTTAATCCCAGTGACATACAAATCTTAATGGTTTATATGGGACGATAAAAAAATACAAATGAGCACAACAGTTAGTAACGAAAGAAAGAGAATACACCCGTATAAGTTTACATTATGGGTGGCTATGGGTAGCATCACTATGATGTTTGCTGGTCTTACAAGTGCATACCTTGTAAGAAGTGCGCAAGATAATTGGCTTGAATTTGACATGCCAATTATATTTTGGATTTCTACAGGAGTAATAATTCTGAGTAGTTTATTTATTCATAATGCAGGCAAAGCGTTTAGAAAACGGCAGATGCCTTTATACAAAAAAATGATGTTATTGACCGGTTTTGCTGGTCTGGTTTTTATAGCATTACAATTATTTGGGTTTTACTATTTACAACATAACGGTGTGCTTATTGTGAACAGTGGTAGTAATCCTGCAGGTTCCTTCCTTGGTGTAATATTTGGCTTACACGGTTTACATGTATTGGGTGGAGCTATCGCACTTGCCTTTGTAATCCGTAAAGCATTTAGTCATAAAGTAAAAACTTATGATGCTTTGTCAATAGATTTAATTAGCACCTATTGGCATTTTGTGGGGATATTATGGATATATCTGCTCTTGTTTTTCTTGGTTGCTTAATGAAAATTATTTTAACATCCTGAACTTTTTTAACTGATTGCCAATACCTTTGCGTCAAACTTTTTTCTAACAAGATGTCAACAGTTGCAAATACACCAAAACTCTGGGGTGGCGGTAAAAGCCCTTTCAATATTGAGTATGGTAAAGTAATGATGTGGTATTTTCTTATGAGTGATGCCTTTACGTTTGGTGCATTTTTGATTGCCTATGGCACAACAAGATTTGCAACAAATGGATGGCCTGACCCAAATGAGGTTTTCCGTTCATTTCCTTTTGCTCCTGAAGGTGTGCATGCACCTCTTGTGTTTGTAAGTATCATGACTTTTATTCTGATCATCAGTTCTGTTACAATGGTGCTGGCTGTGCATGAAGGTCATGCAATGAACAAAAAAGGAGTAGCCAAATATTTGATATGGACCATTATTGGCGGTTTAGCATTTTTAAGCTGTCAGGCATGGGAGTGGACACACCTGTTTCATGAAGGAGCATGGTGGGGTCGTAATCCTTTTATAAATGCGGATGGTTCAGCATCTACTTCAAACTTTACAAATTTCTTTTTTACGATTACAGGATTCCACGGCTTTCATGTGTTTAGCGGAGTTGTTATCAATGTGATTATGCTCATTATGACGCTTATGGGAAAATTTGATCAGCGTGGCCATTATCTTATGATTGAAAAAGCCGGATTGTATTGGCATTTTGTAGATTTAGTTTGGGTATTTGTATTCACTTGTTTTTATCTTATTTAATTTATAATTTTTATTCTGATATGGAGCATACTATAGAATCATTGGCTCATGAGCACCATGCTGGTGGTGGAAGAAAAGAAATTTATAGGGTTACCATTATTTTGTCTGTTTTCACGGTTATAGAACTTGTGATAGGATTTGGCATGATTGGAATGCCTGATGGATTTCTGCGGTCTTTTCTTAAGGGTGTAATTGTAATTTTTATGCTGGCAAAAGCGGCATATATTGTAGGTTATTTTATGCACTTAAAGCATGAAGTTAGAAATTTTATAATGACCATTGTAGTGCCTCTCTTTTTATTTGTTTGGTTTATCATTGCTTTTCTTGCAGATGGTAACTCCTACAAAAACTTAAGGAATAATTTTGATAGGCATCATAAAGAATCCAGTTTGGAAAAAGCACCTGTAAAAGAAGAGCATGGATCAGAGTCTCACACAGGAGCAGCAGAATAATGAAATTTTTTTAAAGATTCAAACCATCGCACCTTGCGGTGGTTTTTTATTAAATCTATATGAATAGAAAAGCATTACTGGCTTTATCCATAGCCATATTAATTCCTCTTGTAAGTTATCTAATATTAAAAACAAGCTCTGAAAATGCTGTGATTGTACCTAAACATTATCTACCAGATACTGTTTATGAGCATACAGAAAATGGTAAATGGTCAGCAGATACCGTTTGGCATACATTGCAAAACTTAACACTGACCAATCAACTTGGTGATACGGTTAGTTTATATTCCCTGAAAGGGAAATTAATTGTATTTGATTTTATTTTTACCAGTTGTAAATATGTATGCCCAAAGCTTACCGCAAATATGGTTGGCATGCAAAGGAGTTTTTTAAAAGGTGGCGATGATATTAAGAAGCCGGACTCTTCTATTGTTCACTTCATTTCTGTGAGCATTGACCCTGAAAGAGATTCATCGGAGAAGCTAAAAAGCTTCGCAGATAAATATGGTGTAAACCATGACAACTGGTGGTTTTTAACTGGAAATAGAGATAGTATTTATCATTTCATTTCAGATGAACTAAAGGTGGATAAATATGACCAGGCAGCACCTATTAACCCTGATTTTATTCATACCGATAGGTTCGTTTTAGTGGACAAAAACTTTAATGTAAGAGGCTATTATAAAGGCCTGGATAGTGTACAACTGGCGAAACTCTCCGCAGATATTGGCATTCTGATGCTGGCAAAAGATGACAATGAAGAAGCTGAACTCCCATTTGATCCACTCACTATGGGTATCTTTTTTCTTATAGCAGCGGTAGCCACAGTAATTGGTACAAGATTAATTTTTAAAAAAAGTAAATAGATGTTACAGCCTTCACTTAAAAAGAATGATAAGAAAGCTAAGATGCTAATTGGCATTTTTTCATTCGTTGTATTTGCAGCCGTTGTTGCTTTGGGTCGTATTCAACTGCACGTAACGTTGCCATTTGATATACATATTCTCGCAGCAATGAATGCGTTGATAAATGGAGTAATAGCCATTTTATTAATAGCTGCATTGGTTATGATTAAAAGAAAACAATTTGAACTACATAAAAAACTGATGCTTGTTGCACTTCAGCTGTCCATTTTATTCTTGGTTTCGTATATCATACATAAATTGTTTGCAGGCGAATCAGTATATGGAGATGCCAATCATGACGGCCTACTCTCATTGGAAGAATCAACATTAGTAGCCGGAACTCGTACTTTGTATTTAATTATATTACTCAGTCATATTTTCTTAGCGGCTATCATTTTACCATTTATACTTTTTGCTGCTTATCGTGGGCTTACCGGAGAATATACAGCGCATAAAAAGATTGTAAAATATACCTGGCCAATTTGGTTTTATGTTGCTCTTACCGGGCCTGTAGTGTTTTGGTTTATAGCTCCATATTATAGATAAAGCCATTTTTGGGGTATTAAAAAGACAAAATAATCAAATAAGATATAGCAATATTCTCAATTCATCATTCAGATACAACAACTTACGCTCAGATTTCTACAACCCATTCATTTTGGCACAACCAACAGCATTGGATCATGTTATTGTAGTCAAAATTATATATCATGAAGAGGTTATTTAATCAATTATTTCTCGTATCCCTGCTCGGAGTATTTGCGTTTTCAAGTTGTAAGAAGGACAAAAACGACCCTGATCCAACAAACACCATTGTGGACATTGTTGTAGCCAGTCCCGATTTTACAATTTTGGAAGCAGCTATTTTAAGAGTACCTGGATTGGCAACAACACTTTCTGGTGGCTCACTTACGGTATTTGCCCCAACTGATGCTGCATTTGCCGCAGCAGGACTTGACTTAGCAGCAATTAATGCATTTGATGTTGACGATTTGGAAGCAATTCTTACATATCATGTACTTGGCTCAATCGTTGGAAGTACAGACGTGCCAGCAAGTGGTGCTGTACCTACTGTAAATGGTGCACAGTTGTATGTATCAAACAATACAAACGGCGTATTTGCAAACGGTATTGGAGTTACAACAGCAGATGTGTTAGCTGATAATGGTGTTATACATATCATTACAAGTGATGTATTGATACCTCCAACGCAAACTATTGCAGAAATTCTCTCAGCAAATCCTGATTACAGTTTATTGGTTACCGCAGTTGTTACTGCTGGACTTTTAGATGCAGTTAGCAATCCTGGAAATTTGACTGTTTTCTCACCAGACAATGATGCCTTTACAGCGGTAGGATTTGGTACACCAGAAAGTATAACAGCAGGTGGAAGTACAGTGTTTAATCCTATTGTTAGTAATCATGTGTTGACAACAAATGTGTTCGCAAGTGATTTAACAAATGGGTTAACAGTTGAAAACCTTGGATCTAATAACTTAGTGATTTCCTTACCACCAGCTGCTGTAAAATTAGAGGGTAGCAGTAACGCACCATCTAATATAACAGGAGCAAACATTGTAGCAACAAATGGTGTAATACACTATATAGATGCCGTTATTCTATAAGTCTTTTAGTGTTGATGTTTGATTAATAAGCAGTAACTATCCGGGCCTAAGCATTCTGCAAAGGCTCGGATTAGTTTTAAAGCACTTTAAAATGTTTAGTCACAAGTTCAGATACCTATATATTTTTTTACTGGGTGTGTATTCTTACGCAAACACACATTTTGCTGAACTATTTTTTCACTACAAAATAGCTGACAGCCAATGGCATATTATTCTTGCTTTTGTGCTAATTTGTTTGTTCGTTTGGGAATCAAGTAGATTATTATCAATTGCATTTTCTAAAATACTAAGCAGTAGAAATTACAAAGTAAATCCACTTATTTATTTTTTCCTTGTAAGTAATTTGACTGCTGCTGGTTCTGGTATTGCTGCTGTTTACATAGTGGCTTCTATTTTCAACAATGGCATTATTGAAGACAATGTTGTTTTAAAGCTTGCTTTAATGTTTGCCATGAGAATTAATTTGTTTCTGCACTGTATCAATGGAATTGTTTGGTATATCAACCAAAATAAACAGAAAGATTTAGAGAATGAAGAATTTAGAAGAATATCATCTCAGGCGGAGTTACAGGCGATAAAAAATCAAATCAATCCACATTTTCTCTTTAATAATCTTAACGTACTTTCATCATTAGTGATGAACAAAAACGAGGATGCTCCTAAATTTATAGATGCATTTTCCTCTGTGTATAGATATATCCTGAATAATCAGGAAGTAGAAATGATTAAACTACAAAAAGAGTTAGAATTTATTGATCCTTATATTTTTTTACTTAAAAAGAGATTTGGTGATGGGCTAAATTTTGACATCAATATTACACCTGGATATATGGACCATTACATTGTACCCGTAGCATTGCAATTATTGATTGAAAATTCTATTAAGCATAATATTGTTTCAGCTAAAAGACCCTTGACCGTAACTGTTGAAATATCACCCGCAGGGTACCTAACAGTAAGAAATAATTTACAACTAAAGCAACATAAAGAGCCCTCAAAAAATTGGGGTTTAAACAATATTAACCAGAGATTCAAGCTCTTAACTGATAAAGAAATTCAAATCAATCAAACTATTGATTCATTCATAGTAGATATACCACTCATAAAGGCCGTTGCCTAACCTTTACTATATTACATCCCGATGCAAGTAGCCATTGTAGAAGATGAACCACTAGCAGCAGATAGATTAAAAATAATCTTAGCTGAATATGATAATCATATTGAAACCGTGGTATGTTTAGAATCTGTAGAAGATGCGGTAAAGTGGTTTAAACAAAATAAACTGCCAGATCTTATATTTTTGGATATTGAACTTGGTGATGGCAATAGTTTTGAAATTTTTCAACAATGCGATATTAAGTGTCCCATCATATTTACTACAGCCTATGATCAATATGCTATAGATGCTTTTAAGTTGAACAGTATTGACTATTTATTAAAGCCAGTTACGCAGGATGCCATGACCAAGGCTTTAGAAAAATATAAAGCACTAAATGTTCATTCAGTGAGTGCTTCCCTCATACAACAGCTATTAGAAGGTCGCTCTGGTCATGCAGACAAGGCGTTTAAAAATAGGTTTTTGGTAAAGCTTGGAAGCAGACTGTTTTTTTTAGATGTTAATCAAGTGGCATGGTTTTTTGCTGATGATAAAACAGTTTATTTGGTAAGCACAGAGGGTGTAAAATATGCGGTAGATTTTACTTTAGAAAAACTGGAGCAAATGTTGAATCCAACCATATTTTTCAGATTAAATAGAAAAATTATTGTGCATGCAAATTGTATAAAAGAAATTAAAACTTTTATAAATAGTCGGCTTAAAATACATTTGTCCGCTGGTAAACAATATGAAGAAGTTGTGGTAAGCCGAGAAAGGGTGCAGGACTTTAAGGAATGGGCCGGCGGTTGATACAAGATAAATAATGACAAGTATGATGAAAATAAAAAACACTCTTTTTTTCTCTTCTTTTCTCTTCTTTTTTTCTAACATCAATGCTCAACACAAGACCGCCAACTCCTATATACTGTATCTTAAAAATGGTTGGGAGCTTCATGGCAGCAGTATTGAAATTAAGGATAGCACCATTGCCATCACACAAATAGATGGAAGTAAATTTATTTTTAAAGCCCAAGAAGTAGATACGCTGAAAACAGCAATCAAATCAAAATATAATGCAAAGGGATTTTCTCATTATACAGAGATTGGTGCCTTGGCGGCTACAAAAAACAGACCGGACAATGTTACTACAGCCGCATTCAGTTTTCAAACAGTAAATGGGTATAGTTTCAACAAACATTTTTTTACTGGTTTTGGTATCGGTATAGATTTATATGCCACAGAAACGGTTGTTCCACTTTTTGCAAGCATCCGAGGTAATATTTTAGGCAATGCCAGATTCATGCCTTTTTATTATATGGATGCTGGATATGGTTGGAATATTACCAGTTCTACCGATAATACCAATTACAGCGGTGGATTATTATTTGCATCAGGTATTGGTTTTAAAAAAGGATTTAATAATCAAACGGGGTTTCTTATAAGTGCAGGATACCGACTACAAAAAGGGGCAATTACAACTGATGCCGTAAAGCAAAATTTTTCGAATAACAGAATATCAGTTCGTGCTGGTTTTTATTTTTGATTTGTTCTCTTCCAGCAATAATCAAAATGATCATCCACCATACCCGTGGCCTGCATAAATGCATAGCAGATGGTGCTGCCCGTAAATTTAAATCCTCTTTTGAGTAAGTCCTTACTCATGGCATCACTCTCCTTTGTTTTAGCAGGCACTTCTTTAATTGAGGCCCAATTATTATGTATTGTGTGGTGATTGGTAAACTGCCAAATATACTTATCAAAACTTCCAAACTCTGCTTTCACTTTTAAAAATGCAGCAGCGTTGCTAACCACACTTCTTATTTTTAATTGATTCCTAATGATGCCTTGGTTTTGTAATAATTCTTGGATTTTATCCTCTGTATAATGTATGATTTTGGAAACATCCCAATGGTCAAATGCTTTACTATAATTTTCTCTTTTTATCAAAACGGTGTACCAACTTAGGCCCGCCTGCGCACCCTCTAAGCAAATCATTTCAAATAACTTTTTGTCATCATGTACAGGCACGCCCCATTCATTGTCATGATATGCTTTATATACATCATCTTTCAAACACCAATCGCATCTTTGATGCTGTTGCATAGAAAAAATTTGAAAAGAAAAGTCTATACGAAAGGAAACTTTACCACTTTGGCTTTAACAGGCGTATTCCGAATGTCTATAAATATTTCAGTATCCAAAGCTGCATGGCTAACCTCTACATAACCCATACCAATAGCTTTACCAAGAGATGGTGCTTGTGTACCGCTTGTTACATTTCCTATAGTATTACCAGAAGCATCTTTGATGTAGTAATGATGTCTTGGTATGCCTTTTTCAATCATTTCAAATCCAACTAATTTACGACTGATGCCATTGGCTTTTGTTGTGGTTAAAATATCTTTTGCAGTAAAATCAGATGGTTTATTTAATTTGGTAATCCATCCAAGACCCGCTTCTAAGGGATTGGTGGTATCGTCTATATCATTACCATATAAGCAGTATCCCATTTCTAATCTCAGGGTATCTCTTGCGCCAAGGCCTATTGGTTTTATGCCCGCATCTTTACCCGCTTCAAATATGGCATCCCAAATTTTTGTAGCATTATCCGCATTATCTTCAAAATATATTTCAAGACCGCCACTGCCGGTATAACCAGTAGCACTCAGCAGCACATTTTCTACTCCGGCAAATACTCCCTTCGTAAAAGTGTAATATTTGAGGTTCATGATATCCATTGAGGTAAGTGGTTGTAGAATCTTTGTGGCCGCTGGGCCTTGCACTGCAAGCAGACAAGTTTTGTCACTGATATTGTGCATCTCCACTTGTGCTGTATTGTGCTGTTGAATCCAATTCCAATCCTTTTCAATATTACTTGCATTTACTACAAGCATATATGCTTTATTGGCTTCTAAACAATATACAATAAGGTCATCTACCAAGCCACCTGTGGCATTTGGCAAACTACTGTATTGTGCTTTACCATCAGTAAGTTTGGAAGCATCATTTGTAGTTACTCTTTGAATGAGGTCTAAAGCATTTTCTCCCTTTAATACAAATTCACCCATGTGGCTTACGTCAAATACACCCACACCTTTGCGCACAGTAGTATGTTCATCATTAATACCGGAATAAGAAATGGGCATATTGTACCCTGCAAATGGTGCCATTTTTGCACCAGCAGCAATATGTTTATTGTAAAATGGAGTAGGCTTCATAACAATCATTTTTTTAGAGGGGCAAAAATAGGGTTTGCCTTTTAGAAATGAAAAGCATCAAGAAGAATTGAGCAACTTACTGTATAACATGGCACATAGTATCAATCAAACTTTTTTTCAAATAAAATACAAAGCATTAAAGATATGTCAGCTCACGCAGCATGTGGTTGGCTTTAGATATAAGGATTTAATTCATTAATAAATTAGATAGCCAGTTCAAGTTTTTTTTATGGAACAATTGCTGCAAGGGATGAAGCAACGTTTAGTTCTGTAGCATTACTTTCCATCAATACATATTTTTTTATTCCAGCAATTTTTATTTCATCTAACACATCTACAATATTTCCCAGATTTGCATTTGCCGAAGGCTTTATTAAGATACATTTCTTTTCTAAACTACCAGGTTTATTACAGTGCTGAGTTTTATAAAGTGATAGCTGTTTTCGTAATCCATCAGGAGCATAGTTTGTACAAAAACCGCCTGCATAATTTTGACCTGTGTACATATAAATGGTATCTGTATTTATAAGTATCAAATGAATGGCATCTTGTTCTGCAAGCAGAGATGGCATAGTTGTGGGTTGCTCATCTGGCATTATAATACCCAGCGATACAGGCTGAAAAATAGTAGTAGTAAAAACAAAAAAACTAATTAATAAAAATCCTAAATCAACCATCGGTGTTAAATCAACGGATGGGTTTTTTACTTTATTGTTTGAATGATGCAGTTGTGCCATATAGAATTTACAGATGAGATGATGGATAATATTGTTTCCATAAATATTGATTAGATTAAAAAAATCATTTTCTTTTTGCGAACTTGCAGCTCTTGTTTCAAATCATTTATGAAATACTTTATAGCATTATTTTCCTTTTTGTTTTTTTCTACTTTCGTTTTCTGTCAAATGCCAACAGTAAGCATGGGTTCTATCATTAGACATGAAAATTTTCAATCAAAATATGTGTCTGCAAGACATATAGATGTTTGGCTGCCAGATGGATACACACATCAGAAAAAATATGCAGTACTATATATGCAGGATGGTCAAATGTTGTATGATAGTACCATAACATGGAATAATCAAGCATGGGAGGTAGATGTCATAGCAGGCCTTCTCCAGCAAAAAAATAGCGTAAGGGATTTTATTGTTGTAGGCATTTGGAATGGTGGAAATACCAGACATAAAGATTATTTTCCACAGAAACCTTTTGATGGTTTATCGCAAGTGCAAAAGGACACAGTTATTCAACAATTAAAGGAAGCAGGCAGAACAGCGGAATCATTTCAACCCATATCAGACAGTTACTTATTGTTTATAGTAAATGAATTAAAGCCATTTATAGATACAACATATTCTACCTATTCTAACAGGGAGAATACTTTTATAGCTGGTAGTAGTATGGGTGGTCTTATATCTATATATGCAGTATGTGAATATCCAGATGTATTTGGTGGTGCGGCTTGCATGAGCACACACTGGCCAGGTACATTTACAGTAGAAAATAATCCAATACCGGAAGCATTCTTTCAGTACTTACGAGTTCATTTACCAAACCCAAAAACACATTATATTTATTTTGATTATGGAGATCTAACCTTGGATGCACTTTATCCTCCATTCCAACAAAAAGTAGATACCATCATGCAAAACAATGGATACAACAAAGATAACTGGATTACCAAATTTTTCCCCGGAGAAAATCATAGTGAGCAGGCTTGGAGTAAAAGGTTGTACATACCATTGCAGTTTTTATTCCAAAAAATGTAAACGAATATTTGATTTGCATGCGTAGTATTTTTTTCCTAATCATATTTTTAGTGCTTTCGGCAAGCGGCTTTGCACAGCAGTATATACTCAATGGTTCTGCCACTAAAATAAATTGTTATTGCTACCAGCTTACTAATACAAATAGTACTTTTCAAACCGGCAGTGTATGGAATGCAACCAAAATTGATTTGAACAATGGTTTTGATTTTTCTTTCAATGTGTTTTGTGGTTGTAAAGATGCAGATGGTGCAGATGGTATAGTATTTATGCTACAGCCCATTAGCACAAGTATTGGCACACCCGGCGAGGGTATGGGCTTTGCAGGTGTAACCCCATCCATCGGCATTACTTTAGACACTTATCAAAACACCAATAGAAATGATCCGGCTTATGACCATATCAGCATACAGGCCAATGGCATTATAGATCACGGATCGGATTTGGCAGGACCCACGCAGATATCAGCTTTTGGGGATAACGTAGAAGATTGTCTTTTTCGCACATTGCGCATCAGTTGGGATCCTGCTGCGCAATGGTTAAGAACCTATTTTGATGGCCAGCTTCGTTTGGAAAAACAAATTGATTTAATCAAAACCATTTTCAAAGGAGATCCATTTGTGTATTGGGGTTTTAGTGCAGCCACCGGCGGCTTAACCAACGACCAGCTTTTTTGTACCGCCCTCAATCCAAGTTTTTCTATCGTAAACCAAAACATACAAACCTGTGCAAATATTCCCATCAGTTTTAAAGATGAATCCACCAGCTTTGGTCCCGTACTTGCTTATGCCTGGGATTTTGGGGATGGTACCACAAGCACAATTGCCAATCCTGTACATACCTATACAACACCCGGTGAGTATGAAGTGTCTTACACCATTACAGGATTTGATGGCTGTGTGAGCGATCCCTTAAAAAGAAAAGTAACCGTGGGTGATAAACCCACAGCATCATTTAAAGTGTTTGACACCTGTACAAATAATGCTTTGCGTATCATCAACAATTCCCAACCCGTTTACGACCCCATAGCCACGTATAGTTGGTATTTGAATGGCAGCCTCATCAATAGCAATAGTGCCAATCCGGTTATCATCATTCCCGGCACGGGTACATCTACCATAGAATTAGTAGCTACAAGTGCGCAAGGCTGCGTATCCGACAAAGCTGTACAATCAGTAAGCACACTACCCATACCCGCTATTGATGCTACATATAAGGATGGATGTGTGGGGGATAATATTTTATTTTCTGCTACGCAGAATGATAATGCCACTACCATATCAAACTGGCAATGGACCATCAATAATGCAGTGCAATCCGGCAGCACCGTACAGCAGCAATTTTCAACAGGAGGATATTACTCCATAAGCCTACAAGCCAATGCAGACAATGGTTGTACAACCATACTCAATACAGCTCCCATACTTGTAAATGCCATAGATGCTCATGGAGGCAATGATACTATAGTAGTAAAAAACACACCATTTGAACTACAAGCCACAGCTACACAAATAGGCAATGAAAACTTAGTCTATAGTTGGACACCCTCCAGCCTACTCAATGATGCTTCTTTACAAAATGCCACAGCCACACTTGTAGATGATGAGCGTTTTTACCTCACCGTTTCCACTACAAATGGTTGTACTGATACAAGCAGTGTTTTTATAACCGTATTCAAAGGTTCATCTGTATATGTACCCACGGCATTTTCGCCAAACAATGATGGGCTCAATGACGTACTCCGGCCTTATTTAATCGGCATCAAAACCCTTAGCTATTTTCGAATATTCAATCGCTTTGGGCAGGAAGTATTCAATACCACAAACCTTACCAATGGGTGGGATGGAACATTCAAGGGCAAGCCTCAAGAGGGCAGTTTTACCTGGATGCTATCAGCCACCGATTTTATAAATAAGGTATATACACTAAAAGGGATAACCACATTATTACGCTAATATTTATTGATAGCGGTCTATTACTTTTTGAAGATTATCTTTTATCTTTTTTTCTGAATCCAGCAATCCGCCATCGGATAGATTTCTTTTTTCTTTAGGATCTTGTACATAGTTATAAAAGCGGCCATCACTATACAGTTTATAACTGCCATCCAATGCCCATATTTTAGCCAGCTGAGTATCCGGGCCACTCCTATTGGGGTCATAATAGCAAAACCCTGCGTCCCTTGGTGTTGGCTTTTCTCCAAAAATTTGTGGGGTAAAGTTGAACCCATCCAATGCACCAAAAAATGTAGGTATTGGCATGTTTGTAAGGTCTGCCACAGCGGGTATAAAATCTACAAAGTCCACCATATCTTTTATTTCTTTTGGAGCAATATTGCCCGGGCTGTATGCTATAAAAGGTACATGTGTGCCATAAGTAGTGCTAAAAGTTTTTCCTCCCGGTATGATTTGGCCCTTGTATTTATTATTCAAATTATTATTGGTACCATTATCACCCATTATGTGCAGTATAACAGTGTTCTGCATCAAATTGAGCTCATTTAGTTTACCAATTAGTAGACCAATTTCTTTATCATAATACCTTATCATATTTGGAAAATAAATTGAATCAGCAAGTATTTGATTGTCCTTTGGTATCCAGCTGTCAAACTCCGCATCGTCTGGAGTAGGTGTAAATGGCGCATGGGCTAAATTTGGCGCCCAGTAAATAAAAAATTTTTTGTTTTTGTTTGCAGTTATATAGTCAAACATATAATTCCTCATTACATCTTCACCAAACAAACCATTAGTGGCAGAGGCCGGCAAATAGATGCCATCCTGATACACCACCGGATTTTTATAAAAAGAATTGCCCTCTTCTACCAATCCCTCTTTAAAAGGGTTGGTAATGGCATAGTTTTGAAAACCAAAACTTTTAAGCGCAGCATCCCCGCCATCCAATTGCCACTTGCCCACCGCACAGGTGGCGTATCCATTGGCTTCCATCATATTGGCAATGGTTTTATAAGACAGCGGCATATAGCCCCAGGAGGTTTCTCCATAGTTTCTATTATTGTATTTACCTGTCAAAAGCATATACCTACTTGGCGAGCATAATGGGCTTGCATTACAATTTGAAAATCGCACCCCACCGCTGGCCATCATATCAATATTTGGTGTGCTGTGCGATTGGCCACCCGTATAAGTTGGTATTTCATAACCAATATCATCTCCCAATATTAGAATCACATTTGGATTAGATAGTGTACGCTCATCCCGGTTTTTATATTCCACATCGTCATCCTTGCATTTGCACGACAATACAACCATGGAAATAGAACAGAATAAAAGCCACTTTTTCATGTAAGCATATTTTTAGACTTCAAAAATAATATTTCCCACACATAATACAATATCAATTCAAATAGCAGCACTAATAAAATCCACAAATAGATACTCGGTTGTATTTATGAAATTGAATAAAACCATTTTTCGCCCTTCGGGCAATGATTCTGCAGTGCCCATGATTGCAGTGAAGCCAAGCAAACTATTGTTTAAGGTTTGAGGCTTGGGGTTTAAGGTTTTATTGTTTCGTTTCCGAAGTAAATTCGGGAACAGGCTCTACGGGGAATGATTACGCAGGGCTATGATGGCAGGTGAAATGAAGTGAAATAAAGTAAACGAAAACAATGGTGGATCATAACGATATAAAACACTTTTGACTATTCACAGTTAGCCTGAAAAGCTCAAGCAAGATAGCAATTCCATTAGAGAGAATGATAAGAAAGAAAGGGCATAATTGAGATGTATATTATTTTTAAAAACAATGTTAAACCCAAAAAAGTCATTAGACTTTTTTGGGATAATCCCGCTTACCTCAGACCAGAATCAATGATATGCCTAACCATATATTCTACTATCTTTCCCGCCAAACAAAGTAGATGAGTGATATAGCTAAAGATTTTAAACCGTCCTTAGGCTTATGGGATGCTACCATGATAGTGAGTGGCAGCATGATTGGCAGTGGTATTTTTATTGTAAGTGCAGATATGCTCAAAGATGTGGGCAGTGCCGGCTGGCTCATAGCAGCCTGGGTCATAACCGGGTTTATGACCATAACAGCAGCATTGAGCTATGGTGAGCTCAGCAGTATGTTTCCAAAAGCAGGTGGGCAGTATGTGTATCTGAGGGAAGCATATAATCCACTCATTGGATTTATGTATGGATGGAGTTTTTTTTCAGTAATACAAACAGGCACCATAGCTGCTGTGGGCGTGGCTTTCAGCAAATTTGCGGCTTACTTATTTCCTACACTCAGCGAAAAAAATATCCTTTTTTCCGCAGGAAGTTTTTCAATCAGTGCTGCGCAAATTGTAGCTATCCTACTCATTGTATTACTTACTTACTCCAATACAAGAGGAATAAAGGGCGGGCAGATTATTCAGAATGTGTTTACTACTACAAAATTGATAGCCACATTTGGATTGATTGTATTTGGATTTTTATTGGCTACCGATGCAGACATTTGGCATGCCAACTGGACCAATGCTTGGCAAATGCAACAGCACAGTAGCCGCACAGGTGGCACAGATACAGACAGTTGGAATCTTATAACCGGTCTTGGTATGGCAGGAGTACTTGCCTCTGCATTGGTGGGCTCCATATTTAGCAGCGACAGTTGGAACAATGTAACATTTATAGCCGGCGAAATAAAAAATCCTAAGAAGAATATAGGTCTCAGTCTTTTTTTGGGTACGCTTATCGTAAGCATCATTTATATAAGTTGCAATCTGATGTATTTGGCTGTACTGCCCCTGCACGATATTGCATTTGCTCCGGAAAACCGTGTAGCCGTGTCTGCATCCACAGTCATTTTTGGGGCCAGCGGCACATTTATAATAGCGGTACTGCTTATGGTATCCACATTTGGATGCAATAATGGCTTAATACTGGCCGGTGCCAGGGTCTATTATACCATGGCTCAGGATGGATTATTTTTTAAACGTACAGCACAGCTCAACAGTAAATCTGTACCATCATTTGGCCTTTGGATACAGTGTGCAGTGGCAGCACTTTTGTGCCTCAGTGGCAAGTATGGAGACCTGCTGGATATGGTAGCATTTGTAGTAGTTATATTTTATATACTTACCATTATTGGCATATTTATACTGCGTAAAAAAATGCCGGATGCCGAAAGGCCCTATAAAGCATTTGGTTATCCCATTTTACCCATTATTTATTTAATGCTCGCAGGCATATTTTGTATTAGCCTCATTATAGCAAAACCAGACTATGCAGGCTGGGGTTTGGGCATTGCACTGCTGGGCATACCGCTCTATTTTATAGCTACCAAAGGGAGAAAAGCGTAAAAAAAATTATTGGATTATTTTTAAAGAACTATTAGCTCCATAGCTGTTACCATTGGGCTATTATTTTGTGCTGTATTTTTATTTTTTCGCCCTTCGGGCAATGATTATTCAGGGTCAAGGGCGTAGGGTGAAAGGAAACAATCATAGAGCAAATCGAAAAATTATTATCCAAAAAATGAGTCCTTTAAAGGAGTTTTTTGACTAATAATGAGAAATGATAATAAGTTAGAAATTTCAGTTGAATTTTTTCAAACTGTGCAAAATAAAATACATAGGTCAACACTCGGACACGCCGCCGCCGAAATTATTTATCAACGAATCTATACTAAAAAAACAAATCTTGGTTAAACACATATTAGATGAATCAAACCCACAAAACAAGAAACTGAAATAGCAAAAAACTATTTGAATGAAAACGAACTAAACCTGTTAAATAGTGTGGCAACCATCTACTTAGAATTGGCAGAAATACTGGCCATGAACCGCAAGCCACCTTCAATCACTAAAAAGGCAAATGTGGATTATGAGCAATACAAAGCTCAAATATGAAATCAACGATCAGAAGCAAAAAAACATTTTGCAAAACAAATATATAACACGGCAAAAAAACTAAAACCGAAGTGGTAATCAGCAGCGATTTTAATTTACCCAAAATAATATCAGGCTGTATTTATATTTTGAAAAAGATATGGAAATACCGATTGACCTTTTATTTTAATTCCCGTTTTTTAAAGCAATTGTTTCATAAAACATTTATCTTACATGTGCAAATACGAAAAAAGCGTATGAAAAAAAATAAGAATTTACAATTGTTGGTATCAGCCATATTAGTGGCAGGTATAGCATTGTTGTATGGTTTACAGCCAACTGGTAGTTTGCCGATCCTATTTGATTTCAATGTAGTATCCACTGATTTAAAACATATTTTAGGGCTATAATGGGCTTATATCTTGGAATGGCAGGCTATTGGGTTTTTGGAATTTTAAATCCTCAGTATTGGTATGCTGCTACAAGCTCAAATATCATTTTTATTTTAAGCCTCGCTTTAGGAAGAATACTCAGCTTATTAGTAGATGGAGCTCCTTCAGTGCTACTTTCTATAGGCCTTGTCATCGAATTGCTGCTTGGATTTTGGGGATTGTATAATTTAAAAAAATATAAATAGTAGTAAGAAATAATCACCTGCACAATCATTGCCCGAAGGGCAAAAAATTAAAAATTGCCCCAATCAATCTATGGGTTTATATCTTTTGATGGAAGAAAAATTATATTCTCTTATATTGAAATAAAGTATGAATGTTAGTAGTTATACTACAAAGCTTAGGCTGCTTCTTAAAAGTATTTTTTTAAATGGACAATATGCAAATGAAACCAAAAAATGTGGATGAGTATATAGCTTTGTTTCCGTCTGCTACAAAGGAAAAATTAAACCACATAAGGCAGATTATAAAATCCTCCGCTCCTCAAGCCGAGGAGTGTATCAGCTATCAAATGCCGACTTATAAATATCATGGGCCATTAGTTTATTTTGCCGGGTATAAATCACATATTGGATTTTATCCGACACCCTCTGCTATTATAGCTTTTAAGGAGGAGCTTACCATGTATAAAACATCAAAAGGCGCCATTCAATTTACACTGAGCAATAAACTACCCGAGCAGTTGATACAAAAAATCATTGCCTTTCGTTTGGATGAAAACATAAAAAAAGCATAGTTCTTGTAGAGACTATATCAAGGCTATCTTTGACCACTAAATTACATTAGTAAATTGTTATTTTAAGAAATAATTAGTAAGGCATGTCATACTATATCATCTACAGTTTTTTTTATTTATTGTCTTTGATACCCTGGCAGATAATGTATGCTATAAGTGACGGCATTTATGTATTGGTATTTTATGTATTCAAATATCGCAGAGATGTGGTTATGCAAAATCTTTCTATAGCATTTCCAGATAAGCAGGAAGCAGAAAAAATTATCATTGCCAAAGCATTTTATAAAAATCTTATTGACACTTTTCTGGAAACAATAAAACTCATTTCGGCAAGCGATAAAGAAATTGCGAAGCGTATAGAATGTAATACAATGCATGTACTAAATGATTTGTATCCGGATAGTCAACAGGTGCAATTAGTATGTGGCCATTTTTTTAATTGGGAGTTTGCAAATTATTGTATTGCCCAATCTTCAAAATTTCCCTTTCTTGGTGTGTATATGCCTGTAGCCAACAAAGGATTAAATAAATTAATCTGTAAAGTAAGATGCAGGTATGGCACCATATTATTGCCTGCTACAAATTTTAAATCTGCTTTTCTGGAATACAAAGACCAGCCTCACGCCATTGGGCTGGCAGCGGATCAAAACCCCGGCAATCCTGCTGATGCTTATTGGATGCAATTCTTTTCTAAGCCTGCACCCTTTGTGAAAGGTCCTGAAAAAAATGCCAGGCTATATAATTCAGCCGTAGTGTATGGAGATTTTTATAAAACAAAAAGGGGATATTATAGAATTGATATGCAGCTTATTACAACCACACCACATGCATACAAAGAGGGCTATCTTGCTTTAGAATTAAAAAAACGTGTGGAAGCAGCTGTTCGTATGCGGCCAGCAAATTATTTATGGAGCCACCGTAGGTGGAAGCATACGTATGACACTGCAAAGCATGGAAACTTAATCGAATGAAATTATTGTGATAGAACTGTTGAACACGATCCTTTATGCATCAAATAATGTATTTGGACTGTTGTTTTTATTTGCAGGGTTTCTGTCTAAATGCTGATATGCTTTTAGTGTAACTATCCTTCCCCTTGGTGTACGCTGTATAAAGCCTTCCTGTATTAAAAATGGTTCATATACTTCTTCCAATGTACCAGTTTCTTCTCCCACGGCTGTGGCTATAGTTGTAATACCTACTGGGCCTCCTTTAAATTTATCTATAATAGTGGTAAGGATTCTATTGTCCATTTCATCTAAACCATGTTCATCTACATTGAGGGCTTTTAAAGCATGTCGGGTAATATCCAAATCTATGTTACCATCATTCAGCACCTGTGCAAAATCTCTGATGCGCCTTAGCAAACCATTTGCTATACGAGGTGTGCCCCTGCTGCGCCGAGCTATTTCAAAGGCAGATACACTATCAATACTAGTTTTGAGTATGCCGGCACTTCGTTCAAGTATGTATTGAAGTCTTTCTGCGGTATAATATTCCAATCTGGATTTAATAGCAAATCTGCTCAGCAGTGGTGCTGTAAGTAGCCCACTGCGTGTAGTGGCACCAATTAATGTAAAAGGACTCAGATTCAATTGTATGCTTCTGGCATTTGGTCCGGTATCTATCAAAATATCTATGCGATAATCCTCCATTGCTGCATAGAGATATTCTTCTACTACAGTGCTTAACCTGTGAATCTCATCTATAAATAATAATGTTTCGTGCTTGCGCGACAATTCCTTATTTTTCAGAAAAAAGAGCGACTGCAATAAGGTATCCATATTGGAAAACTGCAAGAAAAGTTGTTTATCTTCTGGTAATTCCAGATTCAGGTAGATATATTGCTTGAATTCCGTCGCAAACTGATGGATAATTGTTGCTGTTCCAGGCGTTTTATATTATTGGAAAATGACGACCGCATTGCCAATACCGGTCAACTTGCGCCGGCCAAACTGCGCGGGGAAGTAGCATTCGAGCAGGTGTATTTTACCTACGCCTCCGACACAGATGACGTGCTGAAAGGTGTTTCTTTCCACATCCAGCCGGGAGAAACACTGGCCATTGTGGGCAGCACAGGGAGCGGCAAAACGACGATCATCAGCTTACTCAACCGTTTTTACGATATCCGCAGCGGGCACATTCGAATCGACGGGCACGACCTGAAGGAATACGATGTGTTTGCCCTGCGCCGTCGCATCGCTGTCGTCTTGCAGGATGTCTTCCTCTTTTCCGGCACGGTGATGGAAAATATCACCTTGCGCGACCCTTCCATTTCCGAAGCCGATGTGATCGAAGCAGCCAAAATGATCGGCGCGCATGAGTTCATCGAGCGGCTGCCCGGCGCTTACCACTACCAGGTCATGGAGCGCGGCGCAACGCTTTCAATGGGCCAGCGGCAACTGATCTCTTTCGTGAGAGCGCTGGTGTTCAATCCCGACATTCTTATTCTGGACGAAGCGACTTCGTCGATCGATCCCGAATCGGAAGCCGTTATTCAGCATGCCATCGAAACGCTGATCGCC
>CALAGJ010000181.1 GCA_937892395.1 uncultured Parafilimonas sp. | reverse complement strand
GCTCTTCCGATCTAGAATCTGTAAAATCATTAAGAACTAGCATGGTTGATTAAAACTGCGATTATGAAAAAAATTATAAAACCTTTATTTAGTGTTATTCTTGTTTTCGTATTGATGGCTTTTCAGGGCGGAGATGTTTTGTGTAACGCTAAAGAATTAAAAGAAAAGGCAAAAAACGTTTTAGAGCCTTATAAATACGATAGTTCAGAATTAACACGTATTTTATATAAAAAGAAAGGAAAAGTTGCCGATTTAGAAGAAAGTATTGTAGGTGCAGATATTTCTGGCAATATTGGAATTGGTCATACAAGATGGGCAACACATGGTGAACCAAGTGATAGAAATGCACACCCGCATATCAGCAACAGTGGGCAACTTTCTATGATACACAATGGCATCATAGAAAACTATGCTCACCTCAAAACAGAACTACTCAAAAAGGGATATACATTTAGCAGTGATACAGATACAGAAGTATTGCTCAACTTTATTGAAGACATTAAAAAAAATAATAATTGTACGCTAGAAGAAGCATTGCGCAGCGCATTAAAAAGAGTAGTAGGTGCATACTGTATTTTATTAATTGATAAGAATGATCCAGATACAATTATTGCAGCCCGCAAAGGAAGTCCATTGGTGATTGGTATTGGAAAAGGGGAACATTTTTTAGCCAGCGATGCCTCACCAATTATAGAATATACTAAAGAAGTCGTTTATGTAAATGACTATGAAGTAGCCATTGTAAAAGCAGATGAATTAATACTGAAAAACTTAGGCAATGAAAAGCAAACGCCCTTCATTACCAAGTTGGATATGGAACTGGCAGCCATTGAAAAAGGCGGCTACGACCATTTTATGCTCAAAGAAATTTTTGAACAACCGCAAACCATTTATGATTGCCTAAGAGGAAGATTAGATGCTGATGCAGGTACAATTATCATGAGTGGCATTCAGCAATATGCAGAGCAAATCATGGCGGCCAATCGCATCATCATCATTGCCTGTGGCACCAGTTGGCATGCGGGTTTGGTGGCAGAATATGTTTTTGAAGAGCTATGCAGAATTCCTGTGGAAGTAGAATATGCCAGCGAGTTTAGATATAGAAATCCTATTATACAAAAAGGAGATGTAATCATTGCCATATCGCAAAGCGGAGAAACAGCAGATACCTTAGTAGCTATAGAAAATGCAAGGGAAAAAGGAGCTATAATACTGGGGGTTGTAAATGTGGTGGGTAGTAGCATAGCACGCAAATCTCATGCTGGTGCCTACACACATGCAGGACCAGAAATAGGTGTGGCAAGTACAAAAGCATTTACCGGACAGCTTGCAGTATTGAATATGATTGCCCTAAAAATTGCGGAAGCAAAAGGTACAATTGATCATGAAACCTATCATTTGCTTTGTAAGGAGCTTGCAGAAGTGCCGGCCAAAGTGGAAGAGGTATTAAAACAGTCGGAGCATATAAAAATGCTTGCAGAAAAATATAAGTCGGCAGACGATTTCTTATTCCTCGGTAGAGGGTATAATTTTCCGGTAGCATTAGAAGGCGCATTAAAACTGAAGGAAATTTCTTATATACATGCTGAAGGCTATCCTGCTGCAGAAATGAAGCATGGACCCATAGCATTGGTGGATGAAACACTACCTGTTGTATTTGTGGCCACAAAAGACAGTTGGCATGAAAAAATTGTGAGTAATATGCAAGAAATAAAAGCTCGCAAAGGTCAAATTATTGCCATCATTACCGAAGGTGATGAAATAAGCCCTACACTTGCTAATGATACCATTATACTGCCTGCGGCACACGAAATTATTGCACCCATGCTGACTGTAGTACCTACACAGCTTTTGGCATATTATATTGGCGTGGCCCGTAGTTGCGATGTGGACAAGCCAAGAAATTTGGCCAAGAGTGTAACGGTAGAATAAACCATTTACTGTACATTAATATTGTTGATATAAGATGATAAGGCGCAGATAACAATAACCAGTAGCCCTGCTCTTATCTTTGCCACATGCATTATATTTCTGCGGAGCATATAACAAAAGGTTATGGCGCTCAGGTATTGATAGAAGATATTAGTTTTCATATTAATGAAGGTGATAAAATAGCTTTAGTAGCTCGCAATGGAAGTGGTAAAAGTACATTGCTTAAGATGCTTTCATTTGCTGACAATCCTGAGTCAGGAACAATCTGGGCTCATAAAGATGTAACTATAGCTTTATTTGATCAAGAACCTATTTTGAATGATACGCTCACCGTCATTGAAAATATTTTTTATGGTAAATCATTTATCGATCACCCCGTAATAGCGGCAATAAAAGAATATGAAACTGCTGTAGAAAATAATGATGCTGATAAATTGAATCTTGCCATCATACAAATGGATGAGCTGGATGCCTGGAATTTTGAGGCAAGGGTGAAAGAAGTATTTAGCAGATTAAATATTCATCAGTTAGAACAAAAAGCAGCCACACTTAGTGGGGGACAACGTAAAAGAGTGGCACTGGCACGTACACTTATTGAACTTGGCTTTGAGCACAAGCATACCCTACTCCTTATGGATGAGCCAACCAATCATTTGGATGTAGAAATGATCGAATGGTTGGAGCATTTTTTAAATCAACAACATGTTACCCTACTACTTGTATCGCATGACAGGTATTTTTTGGATAATGTATGTACAGAAATATGGGAGATAGACAGGACAAAATTGGTGGTATATAAAGGAGACTACGACAATTATTTAGAAAAGAAAGCTGCCCGGCTGGAAAGCGAATTGGCCAGTATTGATAAAGCAAAAAACACCTATCGCAAAGAATTGGAATGGATGCGCAAGCAGCCCCGTGCACGCACCACAAAAAGCAAAGCCAGACAGGATAATTTTTATGAAGTAGAAGCCAAAGCAAAACAAAACATAGCCCAGTCCAACATACAGCTACAAATGAAAATGAGCAGGCTGGGTGGTAAAATTGCTGAGATGAAAAAGGTATATAAAAGTTTTGGATCATTGCCGGTATTGAAAGGTTTTGATTATACTTTTTCAAAAGGAGAAAGAATAGGGGTGGTAGGAAAAAATGGAGCGGGAAAAAGTACATTTCTTGAAATCTTACAAGGACTTCAACGAGCAGATAGCGGTAAAATAAATATTGGAGATACCGTTGTATTTGGAAATTTTTCTCAGCAAGGTTTGGATATAAAAGAGAATGTACGTGTAATAGAATATGTAAAAAATATTGCCGAAAGTTTTCCACTTGCTAAAGGTGGAAGTATGAGTGCAGCACAGTTTCTGGAATTATTTTTATTCAGTCCTGAAAAACAATATACCTATCTATCCTCACTGAGCGGTGGAGAAAAAAAGCGCTTACAACTACTCACCGTTTTATTCCGAAATCCAAATTTTTTAATTTTAGATGAGCCTACAAATGATCTTGACCTTCCAACCTTAGAAGTGCTGGAGCATTTTTTAGAGGAGTATGGAGGATGCCTCCTGATTGTAAGCCATGACAGGTATTTCATGGATAAATTAGTACAACACTTATTTGTATTTGAAGGCGATGGTGTAGTTACAGATTTTCCGGGAAATTATAGTCAGTATAGATCATCACTGAAAGAAAAAGAAAAAAATACTTCTGCAGAAAAGCAGCAGGTTACCATTTCAGAAAAAGAATTGGCCTTACCATCAAAAACAAAAGTAGGTTACAAAGAGAAAAGAGAGTTTGAACTGCTTGAAAAAGATATACAAAAGTTGGAATCTGAAAAGATTGAACTAACCTTACAGCTGAGTTCTGGCACATCCGATTATCAGTTCATACAAGCCATCAGTTCAAAATTGGAGGACATACAAACTCGCTTAGAAGAAAAGGAAATGCGCTGGCTTGAGCTTAGTGAATTGATGTAAATAAAAAGGTCGGCATAGCGTACCGACCTTTTATTATATGACCCAGATTTTAAGCTAAAAAAAATCTTATTCTACAATGGCATTTAGGGTTTGAGATGCATTGCCATTTGTAATTACAATATAGGCTGCGCCTGAATATCCGGCTGGTACACTCATAGCAATTTTTGCTTCCCCTCCGGTATGGTTGTAAATAAGCGTACCAAGACTTATTCCGGCAGTACCATATAATTTTATAGTGTACTGCGCTTGTTTTTCTTCCGAAATTTTGAGTACCAGTTTATCTTTTACAGGATTGCCTAATAATTGTATTTTTTTCAACAATGATGCAGCAAGTAGTATTTCATTGCTATAGGCAGTATAGCCATCAAAATCAATAATCTTCAAACGATAATAATTCTTATTTTCTTTGGCTAAATTATCAACATATGTATAGGCAGCTCCATTAATACTATTTGTTGCATTTACAGAGCCAATCGTTTGGTATGTAGCATCATTCATACGTTTTTGAATTTCAAATACACGTGTACCGCTTTCGGATTTTGTATCCCACTGTAGGGTGGCTTTTGTTCCGCTGATAGATCCTGAAAATTTATTTAAAACTACAGGTGCCAGTTCTCCATATAACAATGGGCTGGTAACGGATGTATAACTGTTCCAACCTTGTGAGAAACTAGTCATTGGATCACCAATAGCTTCCTCAGCACGATATGCTGTAGGGCTTATATATGTAGCAATAAATTTAAAACCGATGGTAGAAGAAAGACCCAACTGAGCCGCTGTAATCACTACCGTAAATGATGCCGAATTAGAACTACCACCCCCGGCTACCGTTGGAGTGGATATGCTGGTATGGTTTGCTCCACTAACTAATTGAACAAGTTCACTACCATTATTATTACCAGCTCCAAATGCCAGTGCAAACTCAGGAAGAAAGTCACTATTGAAAATAAATGATGCCCTACCATTACCTGCTCCATCATCGTATCCGGATATCGCCTTCCTTAGTCCACTACTTACATCTGTAAATGCAGCAGTAGTGGCATAGCCAGAAGCAGTTTCATCCACATCCATATAAATTACAAGTATATCATTGAAACCACCACTGCCTTTGTTCAATTTGAACTGGATATTTGTGCCATCATTGTTGATGTCTAAACTACCTGTGCCAACAGGACCTCCAAATCCAGTCTTTCCATTTCCCGGAAAATTAGTGGCATTAACAAATGAAATTGCAGCAAGAGAGAAAAGAATTGTGTACAGTTTTTTCATCTAAAATTTTTTTTAATTAATAAAAATAAATCAGGAAAATGTATATATTTTATTTCAGGGTAAAACTAATAAACTTATTGTGTATTTATTACACTTTTAATAGTTTATTTTAAAAAAAAATAGGATGATGAAATAAGAATCATAGATTTTGTACACCATACTAGAGGTTGTTTGCAACCTTTTGACAACTGTCTGAATTATATCCTGATCAATATACCTCTACACAGCATCAATTAACAGACATTTTTTAAGAAAAAATACATTCGGGATAAAGGAATAGTAAACAAACGAGTTAAACCCTGAAAAAAATATTACACTAATAAAACCACATCACAATTTTGAATCAGTTTATCTGATATACGAGTTTCATAACTTATCTCTTAAGGTTTACTACCCAATAAATTCATCTTATCTTTTTCTCTTAATGGCTCCACAAAAAAACGAGGGCAATGTTTTTGACAAACTTGTGCGGCAGTAATGTTTTTCTAATCTTTTTAATATTTTTTATGCGTAAGGGACATTAATTTTTGCCGATTATTATCCTCATATTCTTTGTATCTAATGGGAATAGATGCACCCGTAAAATCTACAATATAGTGTGAGGTAATGGTTACTTTATGGGTGTATATGCCCAAGTAATTGATAAACCACTCTGGGTTAGCAAAACTTGGATTTGCATATACACACCCCAATGCATGTTATTTGTTGCATCTTTATGTATTTAACAACAGTTTCTTCAACAAACAATATCTGAGTAACGCATTCCATTATTTTCGCAAGGATAATAAACAATGCCACCCATTTTAAAAGCTACAAATCTTTCTAAACGCTTTAGCACATTGCAGGCAGTGGAAGATCTTTCATTTGAAGTACAGGAAGGTGATGTGTATGGATTTCTCGGCCAAAACGGTGCAGGAAAATCTACTACCATACGCATGCTGCTTTCCTTAATAAAACCAGATGATGGAACCATAGAAGTTTTTGGTAAGTCTCTCCGGCAGCACCGGCAGCAAATCTTACAACAGATTGGTGCAGTAATAGAAAAACCGGATTTATACAAATACCTTTCTGCTATTGACAATCTCAAACTCTTTGCCCGCATGAGCGGCATACATCCCACCACCAATATGCTTATGAGCCAATTGGAGCAGGTGGGGCTGCAAGGAAGAGAAAAGGATATTGTAAAAACTTTTTCGCAGGGCATGAAACAGCGTTTGGGCATTGCCATTGCACTCATTCACAATCCAAGATTGGTCATATTAGATGAACCGGTAAATGGTTTAGATCCCCAGGGCATTGCAGACATTCGAAACCTCATATTGCGGCTCAGCAAGGAAGATGGAAAAACAATTTTTCTATCCTCTCACTTACTCAATGAAATAGAACAAGTGGCCAGTCGTATTTTAATTATTGATAGAGGAAAAAAAGTAGTAGAAGGTGCAGCTGCCGAACTATTTGACCCTGCAAAAACTGTTGTAGAGTTACTCACAGAAGATAATAACACTTGTGCTCAATTGATACAATCCAGTATGGAGTGGAGTAAAAAAATGAAACCAGCTAGAAATCATTTTATACTGATGGAAATGCATCGGAATGAAGTGCCAGCATTTAATAGGTGGCTGGCAGTGCATCCGGTAAATGTATTATCTCTACAACCACGACATTCATTAGAAGATTATTTTTTACAAGTTACAACAGCACATCAGCATGTACCCGCTTATACAAATTGAGTTATTCA
The DNA here is from genome assembly GCA_937892395.1 of uncultured Parafilimonas sp. Lineage (GTDB taxonomy): Bacteria > Bacteroidota > Bacteroidia > Chitinophagales > Chitinophagaceae > CALAGJ01. Next base: position 1,213 of record CALAGJ010000181.1, on the reverse strand, counting down.
AAATATTCCGTAGGCCACGTACCTATATTTCTTTTGGCGCCATAGCTGCGCTAATTCTCATGATACAGTTTGGCCTTAAAGTAGATGGGCAAGAATATGTAGATTTTATGTTGCAAAGCTTGGGAAGTTTTGATATAGAAGGCCAAGTGTTGAACGGTTATTTGGTATGCTATATTATTTTACAACTTATGCTGATACATGTGCCTTTGTTAGTGGCATTAGTAGCTGCAGATATGATCAGTGGCGAAGCCAATATGGGTACACTAAGACTAATTTTTGCAAAGCCATTTACACGAAGTGAAGTATTGCTTGCAAAGTTTTTTGCTACAGCTATTTATACCTTATTGCTATTAGTGTGGGTGGCTGTACTTGCACTGTTTTTAAGTACAACATTGTTTGGCACCAGTGATTTTTTTCTGATGAAATCAAGTTATACCATCATCATGAATAGGAATGATGTATTTTGGAGATACGTATGTGCATTTTGTTTTGCCTATTTATCATTGCTAACGGTAGCGGCGCTGGGATTTTTTTTATCAGCTTTTGCTGAAAATTCCATCGGACCCATTGTAACCACCATGAGCTTAATTGTATTTTGCACCGTGCTGGGCACTTTGAATTTGCCTGTGTTTCAGGCTATAACACCCTGGCTTTTTACAACACACATGATTACTTGGAAAGAATTTTTTGACGTACAAACCGATGCCAATAACAATGCACTACCCGGTACTATTGAAAATATTTCTCTGATATGGAAGAGTAGTATAGTTTTAATAGTGCACATTATAGGATTTGTAGTGGCTACGCTATATGTAGTAAAGAAAAAAGATATTTTAAGTTAATGAAAATGATGTATAAAAAAATTACCCTTTTGCTATGTACAATTATTTGTTGTAGCACAAGCCAAAGTCAGGATATGACAGATCTTGTCAATAAGGTGAAAGCAAAAATTGAAACTGTAAATGATTATACAGCAACAGGAGTTTTAAAAACGGATATTGTTTTTATAAAAGCAAAAAGTAGTAAAAAAATTGACACCCAGTTAACTAGACTCGAAACTAACTGGACATTTGATAATGTAAATGATATGGCAAGATGGCGTATTGGAGATAGTTTAACTAAAGCTGCGGATTGGTCTGGTAGTACACGATTTATAGGATTACAGTATTCTACTAATTTTTCAGTTAGGCCGGACCTAATTACTCATCCACTA
>CALAGJ010000180.1 GCA_937892395.1 uncultured Parafilimonas sp. | reverse complement strand
CGACGCTCTTCCGATCTAATCAATAATATGAGGTTGATGATATGCTGTCCATTAAAAGCATAATCTTTGATTTTGCCATTCAATTTGCCCCAAGCTATCATACTTCCTGCAAAAGAAACGGTGCCTATAACTAATCCGGAAATGATAATAAGAATAGTGCCGGCGGGCAAATGGCCATCAATGCCATGCAGCCAACTGCCTACTCCATCTGTTGCTGTTAAATGACCAAACTCAACCATGCTAATGAGTGCAGCACATGCGCCACCCATACCGTTAAAGAGGCTCACCATTTCCGGCATAGCCGTCATCTTTACTTTTTTTGCTGCAAGCGTACCTATTACTGTACCTATAATGATACCTCCAAAAATCCATGCATAATTATGTAGCTTATTTCCTTCTTCATCTTTGTATAAGAATATGGTACCCAAAATGGCAATGATCATTCCACCCGCTGCTATTAAGTTTCCCTTTCGTGCAGATACAGGATTTGACAGCATTTTCAAACCAAGAATAAAGGTAACGGAACCAATAATATATGATAGGGTGAGTATGTTTAATTCCATGCGAATTATGAATTATATTTTGCGAAGCAATTATTTTTTCTTTTTAAACATTTCCAACATTCTGTCAGTAACCACAAAACCACCCACCACATTTAGAGTGCCTACAATAACTGCAAGAAAGCCTAATATGAGTGCGATATAATTGTCTGATTCCGCTTTGCCCATTACGATGATAGCACCAATGATGACTACACCATGTATGGCATTGGCACCACTCATTAATGGTGTGTGGAGTACGCTGGGTACACGCCCTATAACTTCAATTCCCAAAAAAATCATCAGGATAACAATATAAATCACCTGTTGATTTTCCTGTATAAATGCTAAGATTTGTTCCATTAAATTTGTGCTTTAGTTTATTGATTCATTTTTTCATGAATGATTTTTCCATCTTTTGTTATGCAGGATCCTTTTACTAAATCATCATCAAAATTGATAGCAATATTTCCATCTTTACTTAATATCAAGGCAAGAAAATTGCAAATATTTTTACCATATAATTTACTGGCGTCAGATGGCATAGTACTTTGAAGGCTGCTATTTCCATAAATAGTAATATCTTGATACACTATAGTTTCATTATTTACTGTGCGGCTTGTATTACCACCGGTGCTTGCAGCTAAATCAATGACCACGGAGCCGGCACGCATTTTTTGCATCATATCATCTGTTATAAGAACGGGTGCTTTACGACCCGGTATTTGCGCTGTCGTTATAATAATATCGGCTTTAGCAGCACTTTCTGCAATTTTTTGTTGTTGCTTATCCTGATAATCTTTGGACTGCTCTACTGCATATCCTCCTGCTTTACTGGCATCTGCGGCACCTTCTACTTCTATAAACTTTGCCCCAAGACTCATTACTTCTTCTTTGACAGCAGGTCTGGTATCAAAAACTTCTACCACTGCACCAAGTCTTTTGGCAGTGGCAATGGCTTGTAAGCCTGCAACACCTGCCCCCAGTATTAATATTTTGGCAGGTGGGATACTACCTGCGGCGGTCATAAACATAGGGAAATATCGAGGGTACATATTTGCAGCAGTAAGCACAGCTTTATATCCTGAAATATTGGCTTGACTACTCAGTACATCCATGCTTTGTGCACGGGTAGTGCGTGGCAGCATATCCATACTAAAAACAACAGCACTTGTACTGGCCCAGGCCTGCATCAATTCTTTTTGAAAAAGTGGTTGGTAAACTCCTATAAGTACTACACCCTTTTTGCAAATTTTTAATTCTTCTATGGGTATGGCATGAATAGAAACGATTAGATCACACTGTGGCAGCATTTCTGTCCGGCTAAGCAATTTGGCCCCTTTTTGTAGATAAGCCTCATTCATTGCAGCTGCTTGTATGCCCGCATCTTGCTCCACACATACATTTACATTCAGTTTATCAAAGAATGAAATAGCCTCTGGCAAGAGTGATACCCTTGTTTCATAGGACGGTTCTTTTAATATGCCAATTGTCATGAATAAATTTTACAACTTTGATACAGTGGCGAATGTAAGGGTTCATGACAAACGAAATATGTTGTTGTATAAGTTGTGAGGGGAAGAGTAAATATTAATTCATTTCTTTTATCTAGTTAGAATCATAAGAATGAAAAAAGAGTGCTTCCGAATCTGAGTTGCAAAAAAAAATCCACAAAAAATTGATTATCGAGTCTAGGTCCATTTAAAAATGTCCCACATAGGCGTTGTTTGTAAATCTAAAAAAGAAACTCGGCGTATGGCTGAGCCTAAGCCGTGCTTATTAGTATCATTTGCTACATTATATTGAGTAACTTTTTGGTAAAGTTATTGCTAACGTCAGTCTGTCTAAAAACCGCCATACAATCTGTAAATATAAGAAAAAGAAAGCTTTTAGAAGCTCATTAGGGAGTAGTTTTAAAATAGTGATTATAATTTCAATAAAAATTGGGTTGGCTTATTATGGTGCTATTGCTTTGTAATATTATTTCTTATTTATAGCTTTTTTAATCTTATGCTTATTTGCTTTTTTAAATCCCAACCAATACAACTCAATATATATAGTATAAGATATAAGCGAAGACCATGGTTTTGTTTAAAATCGGATTCATTGCTCGGCCAATGGCTGTAAGGAAAGCTTAATTATTGGTGGCTGTTATTCATCTCTTGGGAAGTAAGGACTGAGTTCACAAAATGATGAAACCAACCTGCTCCTAATTGTAAAACATAGTTAGGTTTCCCTCCCGCTCTTACTGACATACCCCTAACAAATTCTTCATCCTGAAATTCAATATCAGTTGGAAGCTCGCTCTCATGTATTAGATAGCAACGAACCCATTTATAAAATATATGTTCTATTGCATGTATTTCACCTCTGTATTCAACGCCTATTCTAACAGTATGAAAGTCAGAAATAGTTTTTTTAAATGCTTCTCCGTCTTTCATCTTTGAGTAACGAAGTTTAGAAATGGCAGCAACGGAAACAAGGGCTAATAAAAAAGCGCTTTCCTTTCTTCCGTTATCCCAAAGAAAAATTGCGTCTTCAATTCTTCTTTTAATTCCTTCTATCATGATTGAGTAGTGTTAGTTAAGGCAGGTAATTTTATTTCTACAGGTACATGATATTCATTTTCAATAATCTTAGCTGCATATCCGTTTCTTACTGCGTCTGCGTTAAACATAATAAGAATGATTTCGTTAGAGACTTTTGCTGCACGTAATTTCTTCAATGCGGTACTTTTCTTTCCTTGAAAAAAAGATTGAGCAACATTGAAAGCCTCGCCTATCAACTTCCGTTCTCCCTTTATTGCTATTATATCATGAGGATTGTTGTTTTCGTTTCCAAATGAAACCAAATACTCATCAAAGCAAATTCCAGCCACTTCATTTTTCAGAAGTCTCTGTACACCAAATAAAATTGTCAAGTCAGTGAATATACGATTTGCAGCTTCAAATAAAGTCACATTTGGATAAGGACTATCCTTATCCATAGGTTCTCTTTTGAGTTTAGCAAGAAAGGTAAGAATATTATTTGATGATACCGAAAGCGGTATTTTCTCCAATAAGTTCAAATAAGACGAAATTGCTGTGTCAATATTAGTAGCATTCAAGCTTCGGGGAATGGTGGGTAAATATTTATTCATGTCAAAATAGTGGTTGTCGCAAATAGCCACCAATGGCAGTCTGTCTAAAAACCAATTTTAAAAGTGCAAGAATAAGAAAAAATGTGCCATT
>CALAGJ010000179.1 GCA_937892395.1 uncultured Parafilimonas sp. | reverse complement strand
CTTCTGTGGCAGCATATCTAAAAGGCAGGTTTAGTTTTTCTCTTGTATCAATGATACGCCACACCCTTACAACAAAAGTAGCATCATCTTCTCTTAAATGCTCATAAGCTAAAGGAGTTCTATCTTTTACTAAATTTCTTTCTATAGCTCCATCAGTTCTGAGAGATAATTTTACACTATCCAACAAACCACCACCAGAACCCGTTATAACTGTAATTGGCAATGTAGTATCAATACCAGTATAGGTATTATTTCCAACACCACCATATCCAGAATTACCTTTCCCGGTAGTATCATTTACATTGCCGCCAGGAGGAGGGGTTTCGGTGTTATTACCATACTTACTTTTCTTTTTTCTTTGTGCGCTTACATCTTGTGTTAGTGTAACAAAGACAAGTGCAAACAGGGCATATTTTACAAAACTTATTTTCATCAGAAATTAATATAAATTAAAAACAATTGGAGGTATTTCCCTTGTACCGCCGGGTCCAGACGCATTTATTTCATCTATAGTAACTGTGCTACCCGGTTTACATTTTTCAATTAAGCTTCTTACACTATTAAAAGTATTTCCAGATACTTCATCATAAGCTAAGGTTGTAAAACCTGCTCCTGTAAATACGATTGTAAAAGAGGTGACTGAAAACTTTACACCTTCAAATACAAAGTTTTCAAGATCTGCTCTTACGCCTGCCTGAGCTTTAAACTCATTTACTGGCATTCTACCACCTTTATTATTTCCCACTTTAGCAATAGGATCTGGCACGTCTTTAACTCTAAATTCAAAAGGTGTAGGTTTTCCATCCGCCACCACCGTTATTACAGCATTTGTTCCCGATCTGGCAGGGCGTGCTATATATTTTCCGGCACCTGTTTTTGTAAGAGAGCCATTGGTCATGGAGGCTGAAACCTTTTCATCACCTACATTTCCACCATTTACAGTAAGGGGATTGTCTAAACCCACGTACAAAACTTTTACAGCATCCGCACTTACACTTGCTCCGGTAGGTGAACCAACTGTATAATTAATCACCTTATCCGCAGTGCCAGTACTTCCGTCTGGTTTTGTAAACGAAATTCTTACCGTTTTAGTATAAGAACCTGGACCACCAACAGTTGTTTTATATTCAGCCACCCCTTCTGCATTTAGAGCCATGCCAGCACCGTCAATACTGATATTGGGTTTTGATTTGCTGCTGAAGGCACCAACTCCGGCAGTTATTTGTAATTCCTGACCAGGCATCAAATACAAAGAGTTTGTTCCTGCAAATGCCTGAAATGCGTCATACACCACTTGCACCTCTCCTACTTTTCTATGACAGGCATCTATAATCATTGCCTCACTATTCTTTACGTCATTTTCAAATTTACTCAGTATGGTAAGCGCAGCAACAGTAGGTGTCATATGGAAATAACCCATTGCCCATTCCTTTTGAGATGTTTCGTTACTTGAAGTAATAGGATCTGTATTAATGGGCAAACTATTGAGGTATTCCAGAGCAATACTACTGTCTATCGCTAAAAGATTTTTCTTGAACTCTATAAGTTTTTTTCTAAGCTCTTCCCCTTTATTTGTTGTGGGATCAGTAAGCACTCGGGTTGCAGCATCCAAATCATCTTCTTTCATAGAGTGTTCGTCTCCAGCAATAAGCCCTGCTTCTTTTTGAATCTCCAGCTTTATATTTTCAATATATGCCATCATATCATCTGATAGCTTTTTAGCATCTAATGCTTTTGCTTGCCATTTTGCTGCCCTTTCGGCAGTTTCTGGATCTTTTAATTTTTCATCAAATGAATTGAAAATTAATTTATTCTTTTCATCAATGGTTGTCCTCGCTCTACTTAAGCTTTGGTCAACCACTTTAAATGCGTTTATAATTTCTGCAGAAACATTCAGTGCAAGTAGTGCAGTAAGCACTAAATACATGATATTTATCATTTTCTGCCGCGGCTCCTTTGGTAATGCCATGACTATTTTTTATTTAGGATAAGATTAATACAAATTAAAATTAATTAGGGGATTATACTATCTGCCACCACCAGACATAGCAGAAATCATATTACCATAAATTGTATTAAGCTTACTCAAATTGCCAGCTAATGCTGAAATTTGGTCTTTGGCTTTTTGTGCATCATCTGCAGTTGTTGTCATAGCAGCAGAAGCCTGAGCCAATTTGCCATAAAACTGATTTAAAGCTTTTAGGTGATTATTACTTTCTTGCAATTCCAACTCATAAATGGTATTAAGAGAAGAAAGATTTTTTGTGAGTACTTGCACCTGCTCATGAAATTTTGTAGCACCAGTAGAAGCATTATTAAATGAATCAGCAGAATTAGCCATTACAGCAAAAGCATTTTTGGCATTGTCTAAAACATCGGCAGCTTCTTTTGTTTTTGCACCAAATGAATTGGAGTTTTTTACTATATCACTTATATCTCCCAGATTGTTTACAGTAGCACCCAGTTTTTGAAAACCTTCGCTCAATTTGCCAAGATTTGCAGGAGTGATATCAGCTTCTTTTAGCATTTTCTCCATACTTCCTAATGCTGGTGATCCTGCTGAAGATACTGAAGCGGGCTTCACATGATGATCATCAACCGCTGGATAAATCATATACAAAACTCCATAGGCCAAAAATATTAATGCTTCTGTAGATAAACCAATTTTAAGAAACATGTCTGCACTTGGGGTATGCAAAAGTTTTTGTAGTGCGCCCCATATAACTACTGCGGCACCTACAGATACAAAAATATCAACGAGACGGCTTACTTTTGGTGGAATTGCTGCTGCCATAATTTATTTGTTTCTTTTGATTTTATAAGATAAATGAATGGATATTAATTGAGTGATTTGCTCTAAATAAATTGCTTTTTAAAAACTATTTTTTTACGAAAGATGCTGGTAAGTCAATAACACAACGGAATCCTATATAAGATTTTGTAGTGTCTTGATACTCATATTGCCTGGTGCTGGTTTGTAGGAAAAAGCCTACATCTTTCCAACTGCCACCACGTACTACTTTGCGCTTCATGCGTGGAGGATCAGAATCCAAAGCATTCCACTGTATATCAGGATTCATGTCGTGCTGAAAATTATAAGCCCCTTCATAGAAATAGGAACTTGTCCATTCTGCTACATTGCCTGACATATTGTATAAGTTGAAATCATTTGGCCAGTAAGAATCTGCCTTTACAGTGTAAAATCCGCCATCTTCCGGATAATTTCCCCTTCCAGGTTTAAAGTTTGCCATTAGGCAGCCTTTTTTATTTCGTGGATAATAATTACCCCATGGGTACATACTTTGGCTACGACCACCTCTTGCTGCATACTCCCACTCTGCTTCAGTAGGTAATCTGTAATCACTCTCCTGTGCTTTTTTTGCTTTACTTAAATAGTCGTTTAGATATTTTGACCTCCAATGGCAGAATGCTACTGCTTGTTTCCAACTAACCCCTACAACAGGGTAATTACCATAAGAAGGATGGGAATAATATCTTTTAGTCATTGGCTCATTATATGAATATGAGAAATCACGCATCCAGCATAATGTATCAGGATAAACTTTCATGTTGTATCTATACATAAAATCTTTGCGGGGTTTGCCGGCATTTTCTCTCTTTGCTGCATCTTTTAAGTTGAAACCCTGTACACTAAAAAGTATTTTATCGGGGTCCAATTCCATACGACCATAAATTCGGTTATCAGGAGCTAAAATGATATTACTCATTTTCTCTAAGGTTTTACTATCACCCCATTTGATGCCCGCTGCTTTTTTCCAATCAACAGCAGTATCACCGTTGCTACTTGTTTTAAAATATCCTAATTCAACTGCTGCCAAAGAATCTCTAACCCATTGTACAAACTGTCGATATTCATTATTTGTAACTTCTGTGGCATCCATCCAAAATCCATTGATAGAAACAGATTTGTTGCGTGCAGTGTAGTTGTAATTTACATCTTCATCACTTGGTCCCATGTGAAATGTGCCGGGCGGTATGTACACCATGCCATAAGGCCTACCCATGCTACCTCTTGATGATGGAGCTACACCATGCAACTGACCATCTGATGTTTTTGATTTTGAGTTGGATTTTGAGGCTACCTGTTTGGAGCCTGAGCCACAACTACTTAGTAGTACAGTGTTAAGTAAAAAAATTAGTCCAATCAAAAAGGTCCGGTTTTTCATCCTTATCTTTTAAAATTTAAATATTGCTGGCAAATGTAGCTATTTGAAAACACCATCCAAGTTTTACAAATAACAGATTCACAACATTTAATACTATTTTGAAACCCTTAAAAACGCAGGTCAATTTTAATTATTGTGCCTGATTAAAAAATATCTTTTTCCGCTTGTATCATTGTAGCAGCCAATGCTGCACTATCAACAGGTTTGAGGCATTTATAGTTACTACATACATATATTAATGTAGCATCACTTTCTCTTTCTTTTTCGGCTAATAAGGGAAATATTTTGTCCGATTTTTTTGCGCCATGCAGTATTAAATGTGGAAAAAAATAGTTTTGCAATTCAATGAGCTTTTCTTTATACGCGTTTCCTACGATTGCTACTTCGGCAGTGGGCATGGTCATCTTTAAGGCAACGCTTGACCATAAACCAAACGAGTTTGGATACTGATGTATTAATTTTGAAATACTTAAGGTCATGGCTTTTGCACGCTCTTGCCAGGCAGTATTGTTAAGCAATATTCCTACCTGCCATAATACATTGGCCATTGTACTATTGCCCGATGCGGTAGCTCCATCATACACTTCTTTTTTTCTGATGATAACATCATCAGCACGCTTGTCTGTGAAATAATACATGAGCTGATCTGGTGTGTCAAATGTATGAATTACTTTTTCAATAAGCTGCTTCACTTCATTTAAATAATCCATACTTCCTGTACAGTAAAAAAGTTGTAAGCCTGCCTCTGCCAGCAATGCATAGTCATCTAAGAATGCTTGATGTCCTTTCTGACCTTCTTTGTAACTATGAAACCAATCACCTTCTTGATATAAATTTTCATGTAATGCAGACCATGTTTTTTCAGCCAAGATGATCCACTCCGTATTTTGAAGTGCTGTGGCAGATTTACACAAGGCGGATATCATCATTGCATTCCAGTTGAGTAAAATTTTATCATCAATAAGTGGTCTTATACGTGCATTTCTAACATGTAATAATTTTTCTTTAGCTAATGAAATTTTTTCTTGCCATACTGCTTCGGTCAGATTAAATGTTGCTGCTTGATCGACAATGGGTTGTAGCAGCCTGGGTATGTTAGTATTCTCCCAATTGCCCGTAGGGCTAATGTCATAAACAGCACAAAACAAATCTGCATCTGCTTGAAGCAATTGATGCACTTCTTCAAATGACCAAGTATAGAATTTTCCTTCTACACCTTCACTATCTGCATCTAACGCACTATAAAAATATCCGAGTGGATCCTGCATTTCACGTAGTGAATATGTGATTGTTTCTTCAATTACTCTTTTATAATTTTTATTTTTTGTGATTTTATACGCATCTGCATAAATGCCAAGCAACAGAGCATTATCATACAGCATTTTTTCAAAATGTGGTGCCAACCATTCTGTATCTGTGCTATATCTTGCAAAGCCTCCGCCTATATGATCATATATACCCCCCATGTACATTTTGTCCAAACTTAGTATTGCATGATGAAGTGCTGGCTCCATGCCGGTATGATAGTAAATCTGCAGTAAAAATTGCAATGAGAAAGTTTGTGGAAACTTAGGCGCATTGCCAAATCCGCCCCAAAATGTATCTGCTTGATGGAGCATTTGCTGGGCTATTTGGAGCATTTTTTCTTTTGTGAAAAATTTGGAGTCTTCTGAAATATTTACCGAGTTGCTTTTGTTGGCGTTATTAAGATATTCAATCAGGTGGGCGGCCTGCTCTTCTACTTCATCTTTTCTTTTTTCGTAGGCATTTTTTACGAGATATAAAATTTCACGCCAGCTTTTTCGGTTATATGCTGCTATCGGTGGAAAATAAGTACCTCCATAAAATGGCTGAAGATTTGGAGTTAGAAATATATTGAGTGGCCATCCTCCGCTTCCGGTCATTGCCTGCAAGGCATCCATATAAATATGATCTAAATCTGGTCTTTCTTCTCTATCTACTTTTATGTTGATAAAATACTCATTCATGATAGCAGCAGTGTCTTCATTTTCAAAGCTTTCTCTTTCCATTACATGACACCAATGACAAGCACTATATCCGATACTTAAAAGAATAGGCTTGTTTTCATCTTTTGATTGCTGAAGGGCCTTTGTGCTCCATGTATGCCAGTCCACTGGGTTGTAAGCATGCTGCTGCAAATATGGGCTTGTGCTATGTATGAGGTCATTTGGTTTCTTTTGATTCATTTTTTATAATACATATTTATCCTGTAAAGGTTGATGAAATTGATGAAGTTATAAAGATTTTTTTTTGAATAAATAAGCTACTAATTTTATGGCGTGCGTAAATTTATTTCTATATTTTTTATAAGCATTTTGTTGATGTCTGCCTGTGCAAGATGGATTCAATACGAATATTGCACATTACAAACAGTGTTTAATGTGGAAGATACGCCCTGTAGCTGTACTTTATCGTCATTCATTTTTGAATCAAATAATTCAAATGCCTTACCTAGTTCAGATATTCGAATGATAACTGGCCAAATGTGTGATATGATTTGCGATAAAACACGCATCGCATTAGAGCCCTATGAACTTTTAACCTTAAAATGCCATACCACAAGTGGCAACATTGCAAAAGGATACTTGGTAAAATCATTGAAGCCGCCTGAACAAATCTCATAATTTTTATTTTCATTCATCAGTCAATGTTGAAGTGATGGCTGAGTTGACATTTATTTAGAAAAGTACATGTATTGCTCACTTGAGTGATTGCAAGATGTGCTTAATTATTCATTTTATTAAAAAAATATTATGCGGTTTATATTATCTGCAGTAGCGATATGCTGCTTATTGAATTCATATTCTGACTAACGAACCACTTTTAGGTAGGTATTAGTCCTAAATCTTCTGTTTTT
>CALAGJ010000178.1 GCA_937892395.1 uncultured Parafilimonas sp. | reverse complement strand
TCACCATATTTTGTTTGAGGTAAAAAACTCACTTTTTTACTGTTTAAGGGCAAATGTATAAAACAGTTTTGAATTGTGCAAAAATTATTTTCCTGAAAAAAGTTTTGCGGTTTCAAATGTATTCTATAATTTGCACCCCATAAACAAAAAATATATGGCTGCAATAATTGAAAAATCTCCAGAAGAATTAATCGTAGAGCATCTTGAAAGGAATGGACAAAAAATGTCTTGGCTTGCAGTAAAATTAGAAGTAACTCCAGGCCATTTACATTCTGTATTAAAAGGGGAAGGAAATACAAAGCGTGATCTTACAGACGATAACCTCAAAAAAATAAACGAGGCATTAGGGACTAAGTTTAAAAAATAACTTTTAGTTCCTTTTTTATTTTTAGGAATCAACCAATATTTTAAATGGCAAGTTTTATAACTGTAGATAGGAAAATCCTTAAATGGGAGTGGTATCAGGATGTGAAGGTATTTCACTTATTTCTTTATTTTTTATTACGTGCCAATTGGGAAGATGGTAGATGGAAAGGAGTAGATGTTAAGAGAGGACAATTGATAACAGGTAGGCTACAACTTAGTAAGGACACGGGTTTAAGCGAAATGGAAATTCGCACTTGCTTAAAAAAACTAAAAACAACCAACGAAATAACTACCAAAGTAACCAACAAATATACTATTATAACTGTCTGTAAATATGATGTTTATCAAAATAGGTATGATTCAAACAACCAGCAAATAAACCAGCAAATCAACCAACCAACAACCAGCCAACAACCAACAATTAACCAACAATTAACCACAAATAACACTCTTAATAATAAAGAAGATAAATTAATATTTAACTCATTCCCGGTTGCGTCTGAATTTAATGGTTTACCAGATATAACAAACGGTATGGCTGTTCAACTTTTAAAAATAACTAAACAGGTAGATGTTTCTACAAAAGATGTTAATGGGTTATGGGAGGTATTTAAATTTCAGAATCTAACAGGTAAAAAACACTACCATCATAAAGAGGATGTTTATAGTCACTTTGTTAATTGGGTGAAGGATAAGAGATTTGATTTTAAGAAAACAATATTGAAGGCACAAACCATAGAAAAACTACCAGATGCAAACGAGGTAGCTAAAAAATATTCATAATGTTTACTGAAAATATACACTTTTGTAAAGAACTTGAATTTGCTGTTTTAGGCGCAGCAATGATTGAAGTAGATGCTATGGGGAGGCTTTATAAGCTAATTGATAAAGATGTTTTTTACTACGAAGGGCATAGTCAGGTTTTTGATGTAATGCAAAAAATGTGGGGCAATAATGAGAGAATTGATATTGTATCGGTGTACCTGAAATTAATTAAAAATGGTATTAAAACAATCCAAAATTACGATACCCCGTGGTATGTAGTTGAAATTACAAAGAGGGTTACATCTTGTGCTTGTATTGAACACCATAGCGTAATTTTAAAGGAAATGTATATCCAAAGGGAAATGAAGCGGATAACACATGATGGTATTGGGGAGCAAACAGGGTATGAGGCTATAGTAACTATTGATAAAAAAATTGCCAAATTAAAAGAGAAGGTTGTTTTAGATGATTTTAAGGGTATTAATGAAACTTTAATGAATCTGTACACCCACATGGATAGCGTTAAGCATAAGGAACTCACTGGTATTACAACAGGGTTTGATACACTTGATAGGATTACCGGAGGTTTACAGGCAGGTGGAATGTACATACTTGCAGCCCGTCCATCAGTAGGCAAGTCAGCCTTTATGGGTAAGATGGTTTTTAACGCTGCTAAAAAAGGGTTTAATGTTGGAGTAATTAGCCTTGAAATGACCGACAACCAAATTACTGCCCGTATAGCATCTTTGGCAACAGAAATTGAGTATTGGAGAATTTACCGTAGCAGGCTTATTGATGAAGAACAAGCAGATAAATTTTATAGAATTACTGAAAAGGTTTCTAAATTACCAATATTAATAAGCGATAAAACAGGGGTTGATATTTCAGAAATAAAAGCAAAGATTTCCAGGTTGAGGAGAAAGTCAAAAATAGATATTCTGTACATTGATTATTTACAATTATTAGACACTGATGATAAAGATAGAAATTCAAACAGGGAGCAGCAGGTAAGCAAAATAAGCCGTGGGTTAAAATTATTAGCAAAAGATTATATGATACCTATTGTTGTATTGGCTCAATTAAACAGGATCAGCGAACAAATGGCAGATAAAAAACCAAAGCTGCATAATCTTAGAGAATCCGGCAGTTTGGAGCAGGATGCAGATGGTGTTATTTTCCTGCATAGAGATTTTATGAGTGGTGTTAAGGCAGATAACGATGGTAATACAACAGAACGGGAAGCGGATATAATAATTGCTAAATGGAGAGATGGGGAGGTTACTGAATATAAAATTGGGTTTGATGGCGCAAAGATGAAATTCTTTGAGTTTGAAGAAAATAACTCACCGCAATTTCCAATACAAAATTCAAAAGAAGATATGCCATTTTAAAATTAGGCAATAGATAAAATTTATGGCCAGCACAGAAATAATTCACTTCATACATCATTTAAAAGTCGCTAAAGAGTTCTCTATGGACTTCCAAAGGCAGTTCCCAGATACCAGAGGGGCAGCTATTTTTAAAACCTATGAAAACAGAATCAATTGGATATTCAATGACATCATAACTAATCCAAACTTTGACAGAGGTATAGTACAAGGAATAAAAGAAGAATTAGCAAGTGATGCTTTTGTTGTACCAGCTATAATTGAAAAGGCAGCATTATTAAAACCAGACCAAAGGGCAGTTGTGGAAGATTTGCTGGATAGTATTTTAAAAGGGGAAACAATAAATGTTGTTTTACAAAGCACAGGAGAATAAAATTATAAAAAATAAAAAACAAATTACTATATTTACAATGCAGTTCAGTTATGAAAAAATTTAAAAACATTCCCACATTATTACATTGCCTTCGCTACTTTGTAGCTGCTGGACTGCCTTTGTAATAAGCGTGGGGATTTTTTATTATGGGTAAATCTTCTTTTTATACCAGGATAATAAACATTTCGGATTATATAGATAGTTCAAATATTGAATCGGTAAAAACAAGATTATTTGATAAATCTATGCCAGAGCCTAATACTGGATGTTTTATTTGGATTGGATGTTTGTTTAATGGAGATTATGGCAGAATGTGGGTGAGAGATAAACAAATAATGGCACATAGAATTTCTTATTTTGTTCATAAAGGAGAAATTCCAGAAGATTTTGTAATAGACCATATTTGCAATAATCCATCATGTATAAATCCACAGCATTTAGAAGCAAAAACACAAAAAGATAATGGATATAGATCAAAACATTCACCAACTACTATTAATGCCCAAAAAACACATTGTAAAAATGGGCATGAGTTTACAGAAGAAAATACCAACTCTACCATTTATGGAAGAAGATGTATTACTTGTGTTAAAAAATATAAAAGTGAATGGTATTTAAAAAAAATAGCCACGAAAGAAAGATTAAAAAAACTAAATCATAAAAAATGAATAATAACCAACTCACATTACCTTACGAGATTATTGATTCTGTTTTAGGCAGAACTGCTTTACGTGCTAAATTTAAAATATGCAGTAAGGAATCTTATAAAATACCATTTAGAGAATTATTAATTCGTGACGGTTTTAATGCCCGTAGAATTTACGAGGATATAGAAAGCGTTGTGGAATGGGTAAAGGAAAATACAGTGGATGGACTTTGTGAACTTGACCCGCCTTTAACAGTTGATACATTACCAGACGGGAGAACATTCATTTGCCGAGGGCACAGGAGGTTTAAAGCTATGCAGATGGCAGTAGAGCAAGGATTGATTATTGACTTTGTTGTTTGTACTCCAACTAAAGACATGAGCGAACTTGATAGGGTTGTGGATATTTACACATCCAATATGCACCAGTCAAAACTAAAGCCGGTTGAACAAGCAGAAGTTTGTTTTTCTTTAAAGCACAACTTTGATAAAATAAGCAATGAAAAAATTGCGACTAAATTAAACATAAGCCGCCAAAAAGTTGACAATTTGCTATTAATAGCAGAAGCCGGAGATGATATAAAGAACGAAATTTTAAAAGGGGATATGACCTTTACAGATGCCGTAGCTTACATTAGAAAACAAAAGAGCCTTGGTAAACAAACTGATGATTCCGAAACTGCCAGCCATAAAAATTCCGCACCGCCAACACCGTTCCCAAAAGACATGCTTGCTGATGAAGTTAAAGAACTGGAAGAACTTGATAAGAAGGCAGAAGAAATAAGAACTACCAATCCTGACTTAAAAGAATACGAAAGCAAACCACTGACATTAGTAGGCAATACCGCTGCTAATAATAGCAATGAAAAGGTAGAAGATGATGGTATTGTAAAATACGATGAATCAAGACCAGAGATTGAAAAAATACAAAAGGCTATTCAAGCCGGGGATAAAATTGAAGCCATAGTAAACAAACTGGACGTGCCGGAAGGAGCCAAAAAAGACATTGCTTATCAGGTACATTGGTTACAAGAAAACCTGCAGTTCGTAAGAGATTGGGTACACAAAAATAAAAAACAAAATAAAGCAAGATAGTTATGACTTCAAAAGCCGCACTATGTAAAGCACTACTTGACGGAATGGTAGTGAATATTAAAAATGGGTTCCAGCTATTTGGTATAACAAATATTCCAAGAGAAATTGGACGATCAATAGAAAGGGATGGCACTGTTACCAAAAACCCAAATGATAATGGATTTGGTGTGGAGGTATCCCGAACTGAAAAAACAGGTAAATCAAGATATGGACAGAAATGTGAGTGGACAGATTACAGGCTAAATAGAACTGAATACAATGCGCCAGGGATACAAAAAATGAAAGATTATGTTGCAGAACAAATGGCAGGTAGTTTTCATAGGCCCGAAGAAATAACAAAAACCCAACCGGAACTATTCACATAAAAAAAATTATTATGCTAATTGACCCAATGTACTATGCTATTTTTTATGATGTAGATTTACCTAAGAATGATTATTATGCTATGAGAAAAAGAATAAGCTATTTAAAGTGGACAAACCTACTGGACGACATGGGTACAAAAACAATAACATTGGATGGAGTGCAATATATAATTCTTGAAATCAGAACCTTCAAAATAATAAATACTGTTGACAATACTTTATATTTAGTTGCCGATGTTGAAAAAGTGAAAACTTAGTATTACATTTGATGGCTAAAATTACCTAATAAAACTAAAAACAGCTATAACTATAACATATTCAATCATTTACACAAAGGCAATAGATAGGCAAATATGGCAGCAATAATTTACTTTAAATACGCTTCAAAATCAAGGCCAGAGTTCTTTTTTAGAGGCTTAGATAGCATCGTAAACAGCCTTGCAAACAAAGAAGATTACCACGTACAATGTACTTTTGATGTGGACGATTCAGCGTATAACAATCCAGCTTTTATTGACCGGTTAAAGCAGTATAAAAATGTTTCTTATTACTTTGGAATTAGCTATGGAAAAATCAATGCGATTAACAGGGACTTAGGATTTGCGCCACCATTTGATATTTTAGTAAATATGAGTGATGATATGCAATTTTTACTTCCAGGGTTTGATAATATCATTCGGGCAGATATGGAAGCATTGGGTGGAACTGATTGGTTTTTACATTATCCTGACAGCCATGCAAAAGAAAGGCTTGCTACGTTAAGCATAATTGGCAAAGAGTATTTTGATAGAGATGGATTTATCTATCATCCTGAATTTAAGAATGTATATTGCGATAACTATGCACAAGATTTAGCCCAACATAGAGGTAGGTATCATTTTTTTAATAAGACAATATTTGACCACTTCCATCCGGCTTGGGGTATGGCACCGATTGACGATAATCCCCCGGATCAAACTAAGCCAAACCGTTCGACTCCCCCTTAATTTAGAGTTAAGCTTAGCGCACTAAAATAAGTCAATCACAAACGGTTGGAGTGCGCTAACCCGTGTCTCATATTAAAATCAATCCTTTACAGCTGGTTAAAGCCGAGCACGCTGAGTTGCTCGCGCTATTGCTTGCGCAAAAATCGGAGCAAAAATGGGTTTTTGCAAAGGGAGTGGAGCACCAAGTATGCGTCCCAAGGCCTGGAAAAGCTCCAAAAATCGTCCGAATTCGTTTGCGTTTTCCTCTGGCGCGTTTAGCGAATAAAAAAGACTTTGCCGTGATTGATGATGAGCGCCTGGATGAGGGGTATTGGTATGCAAGCCAAGATCTCATTAAAGAT
>CALAGJ010000177.1 GCA_937892395.1 uncultured Parafilimonas sp. | reverse complement strand
ATTTCTTTTTTTAATTTTGCTGTTGCACTTTCATTGTATCTACATTTTTTACATCGTTTATAAAAACAGGTTCTACCTTTAATACTTTCTTTACACCCACAGTGAATGCATTGGTAACCATTGCCTCATTTCTTAAATAACATATACTCATAACATGCATCGTTGATGTTAAATCGCTTATTGAATTCTATTGCATTGACACCTTCAAACATATCTAAATGTATTTAGCTACAAATACACTAACATTATTAGCTAATGACAATTGTTTTATGGGAAATGTGAAACAAATAAATAATTCTATTTAGTTATTCGCCCTTCGGGCAATGAACCATTTCGAAGGAAATAGTAGCATATTGACAGGTGATTTTTTTCGAAAAAAAAATTAATTCATATTTTTTCTAAACATTTGCCGAAAGGATATGATATCAAAACAAACCATAGATCAGATTACTAGCCGCATCAGTATCCTAGATGTGGTGGGTGAGTTTGTAAAACTAAAAAGAAGAGGAACAAACTATCTGGGACTATGTCCATTTCACAATGAAAAATCTCCTAGCTTTATAGTATCTCCTGCCAAGGAAATTTATAAATGTTTTGGCTGTGGCAAAAGTGGAAATGCCATCACTTTCTTAATGGAAAGCGAAAAATACAGCTATACCGAAGCATTGAAATGGCTGGCACAGCGATACAATGTAGAAATAGAAGAAACATTTGCCAAAGAAGAAGATAGGCAGCGCATGCAGGAGGCAGACAGCCTCTATATCATCAATAAATTTGCTACAACTTTTTTTGCAAATCAGCTACTCGAAACAGATGAAGGTAAATCCATTGCATTATCCTATTTAGAAGAAAGAGGTTTTACCAGAGCTACTATCGAAAAATTTCAGATTGGCTATTGTCCAAATGAAGGAAGCCAATTTGCAAATGCCGCATTAGCACAGCAATTTACAAAGCCACTCCTGCTTAAAACTGGGTTAGTAACAGAACGTGGCAGTACATTGGCAGACAACTATCGAGGTCGTATTATATTTCCCATACACAATGCTACGGGCAAAATTTTAGGGTTTGGTGCACGTGTTATTGGAAAAGCGGATAAGGCTCCCAAATATATCAATACCCCTGAAAATGAAATTTATGTAAAAAGTAAGATTCTTTATGGTGCCTACTTTGCCAGACAGCATATTGATAAGCAGGATGAGTGCTTATTAGTAGAAGGATATACAGATGTAACCAGCCTGCACCAAGTAGGTATTGAAAATGCTGTAGCCAGTGGTGGTACATCACTCACCACAGACCAGCTCAGACTAATCAAAAAATACTCTTCCAATCTTACCATTATTTATGATGGAGATGCTGCAGGCATTAAAGCCGCCATGCGTGGCTTGGATATGGCATTGGAAGAAGGGTTGAATGTAAGATTGGTTTTACTGCCGGACAATGAGGACCCTGATAGTTTTTCCAAAAACAATGGAGCCAATTACGTAAGGGAATTTATTAAGGACAACAGGAAGGACTTCATCCTTTTTCAATTGGATGTATTGCTTCGTGAAGCCGGACAGGATGTAACGAAAAAGAATGATGCGGTAAATCAGGTTGCAGAAACTATCAGTCGCATTAATCAGGCAGAAGATTTTGTACGCAGAAATGAATACATAAAAAAAACTGCCTCCATTCTACAAATAGATGAAAATGGATTAACCAATCTCATCAATAAAATATCGCAGGAAAGGCTTCAAAAAGAAAATAAATGGCAGCCTGCTCCTCAGCAAACAGATAGCACAGAATCAGTTGTAAATATTGAAGATGAAAATGCACTTCTACTCCACAAGGAATTACTACAGGAACGTGGTGTGCTGAGGGTTTTAATAGAATATGGCTTGAAGGAATGGTCAAAAGGAATTTCAATAGCCACGCATATATTTCAAGAAATGGAAAGCTACCCACTCTCCAATGATGACATGATTTTATTGATGCAAGTTTATAAATCGCTTTATGATGCAGGCGATGCACCAACGGTAAAAACGCTATTATATCACCCAGATGAGGTTGTAAGAAATCTAACTGTCTTGGTTACAATGTTTCCCTATGAATTAAGTCTTCGCTGGGACGAAAAGTTGGAAAATGTACAAGTAATTAATGTGGACAATAGCTATAAGGACGTACACAGTTCTTTGCTCTACTACAAGCTCAGAAAAATAAAATCTATGTTAGCATTGAATCAGCTTGATTTTCAAAAAACAATGGAATATGTAGAGCAAAAAAAGCTTATGGAAATACATATTCATCTAAAAAAAGAAGAGCAGGAATTGACTAAGGAATTGGGTACAGTCATCATAAAATAAACTGTTATTTATTCGCAAAAACTATTTATAGACCTACACCCTAATGGATGCCTCAAAATTATCTTTTAAGTTATTGGTCAAGCCTATAGCTATGAAATAGTTAAAAACACTAAAAAAAAGAAATACTGCTATTTGATTAAATGCATTGCTAAAAGTTAGGCGATTGACGAAAAAAAGGAATAATGTAGCAACGATAACAATTAGGCAAATGATTTGATTGATGATGAATAGATAGTTGGGCCTAATCTCAACATGTATATTGGTTGATTGGCCATTGTCAACAGCCACTCCTTTCAGATGAGCAGATAAACTAACCCTCAAGTGTATTTTTTGGATATTAAATTTAATGGTGTTGTTATTAATGGTTTTAGTGGATATTTTAAGAAAAGCATCTCCTCCAAAGCTATCAGATAATCTCTTTTTTAGTGCTGCCATACTTAAATCTATGTCATAAGCATACCTACGATAAAATAAACCCGAAAACCAAGATTTTTCTAACATCATAACCATAAAAATTAAGAAAGGCTACCAATAAAATTTGGCAGCCTTTTTATCCATTAAACAAGATTCATTTATACTTCTGTTTGCAGCTCTTTTTTTCGATATTGAAATATTATCTTACTATTTTCAACATCAAAATCTGCAATCATTGTGTCTCCTTCTTTTACTTGTAAGGCAAGAATTTCTTCTGCAAGCGGGTCTTCCAAATACTTCTGAAGTGCCCTGTGCAAAGGTCTTGCGCCAAATTGTACATCATAACCTTTATCAGCTATAAAAGCTTTGGCGGTGTCTGTAAGTTCCAATTGAAGGCCAAGGTTTTTTAATCTTACCATCACACCTTTAAGTAATATATCAATAATAGAAAATATATTTTCTTTTGTGAGAGAATTGAAAATCATAACATCATCAATACGGTTTAAAAACTCAGGAGAAAACGTACGCTTCAGTGCTTTTTCAATGACTGCTTTATTATTTTCATCTTGATTTTGTACCCTGGCTGCTGTGGCAAAACCAACACCATCACCAAAATCTTTTAATTGACGCACACCAATATTTGATGTCATGATGATGAGTGTGTTTTTGAAATCAACTTTTCTGCCCAAACCATCAGTTAGCTGTCCATCATCCAATACCTGAAGTAGAATATTATAAATATCAGGATGTGCTTTTTCAATTTCATCTAAAAGAATAACAGAATAGGGTTTACGTCTTACTTTTTCCGTAAGCTGTCCACCCTCTTCATAACCTACATATCCCGGAGGCGCACCTATCAATCTGCTGATAGTAAATTTTTCCATGTATTCACTCATATCAATCCTTACAAGTGCATCTTCACTATCAAACATATAACGTGCTAAAGCCCTCGCCAACTCAGTTTTGCCCACACCTGTTGGCCCAAGAAATATAAATGTACCAATGGGTTTTTTGGGGTCTTTTAACCCAACCCTGTTTCTTTGTATAGACTTCACCACTTTAAGAATAGCTTCATCCTGCCCAATAACCATTTTGCCCATATCCACAGACATATTTCTGAGTTTCTCCGTTTCTGCCTGCACCATTCTTTTCACAGGTATGCCGGTCATCATGCTCACTACTTCTGCAATATCTTCTTCTGTGATGGGAAACTTTTTATTCTTACTTTCTTCTTCCCAATCCATTTTTGCTTTCTGAAGTTCTATATCCAAATTTTTCTCTGTATCCCGAAGTGCAGCGGCTTCTTCAAAACGCTGACTTTTTACTACTTTATTCTTTTCAACTTTTACGTCTTCAATCTTCTTTTCTAATTCTATAATATTTGGCGGCACGTTTATATTCTTTAAGTGCACTCGGGCACCTACTTCATCCATTACATCTATTGCTTTGTCAGGAAGTAAACGGTCTGTCATGTAACGGTCGCTCAATTTCACACATGCGTTTATGGCATCATCTGCATAAGATACATTGTGGTAATCTTCATATTTAGATTTTATATTAGTAAGTATTTGTATTGTTTCATCAATGGATGGTGGCTCTACCAATACTTTTTGAAATCTTCTATCTAATGCGCCATCTTTTTCTATATGCATGCGGTATTCATCTAAAGTAGATGCACCAATACATTGCAATTCTCCACGAGATAGGGCCGGTTTAAAAATATTACTTGCATCTAAAGAACCACTGGCACCACCCGCACCCACTATGGTATGTATTTCATCAATAAATAAGATTACATCTCTACTTTTTTCCAGCTCACTCATGATGGCTTTCATGCGCTCTTCAAACTGACCTCTGTACTTTGTACCGGCTACTAGTGCAGCCAAATCAAGACTTACAACACGCTTGTCATACAAAACCCTGCTTACTTTTTTCATGATGATTCTTAACGCAAGGCCCTCTACAATTGCCGTTTTACCTACACCCGGTTCACCTATAAGAATTGGATTATTTTTCTTCCTTCGGGATAATATTTGAGATACTCTTTCAATCTCCTTCTCTCTACCCACAATTGGATCTAAAGAACCCGACTCAGCTAAGCGTGTAATGTCTCTACCAAAATTATCTAATACAGGCGTCTTACTCTTAGTATTGGCAGCTTGTTTACTTTTTTGTTGAGCATAACCCTGCTTTCTTTCATCTTCAAAATCATCATCATTGTCTTCATTAAATTCGCCCTTTATGTCATTTCCTTTGAGCATACCAAATTCTGTTCTAAATAATTCGTAGTCCACATCAAATTGATTTAAAATTTGTGTAGCAATGTTTTCTTTATTTTTTAAGATGGATAACAGCAAATGTTCTGTTTCTACAGTTGGGCTTTTAAATGATTTAGCTTCTAAAACGGTGATGCGAATTACCTTTTCTGCCTGTTTGGTAAGTGGGAGGCTATTGATGTTGGCAATATTTTTTCCCGTTTTATCTTTTACTGCCAGTTCAATTTCTTTTCGCAATTCATATAAGTCCACATTTAATTGCTTTAAAGTTTTTACTGCTGTATTATCTCCCTCCCTTATAAGACCCAGCAGCAAATGCTCCGTTCCAATGAAGTCATTACCCAAACGCAATGCTTCTTCTCTGCTGTAAGAAATTATTTCTTTTACTTGTGCTGAAAAATTATTATCCATTTAGTTATGTTTGTGCGTGTACAATAGTAAAACATTTTAC
>CALAGJ010000176.1 GCA_937892395.1 uncultured Parafilimonas sp. | reverse complement strand
TTTGCCTATCAAACAGGTTAAGAAATCAATGAGGCGTGATGCAGCAGTTGACGAAACAGCTTTAAAGGATAAAATGCCGTTGGATTATGAAAATATTCGTGCAGATGATGCGGTTTGGCGCCATAGAGTTTGGCGTGAAATTGATACAAGGGAAAAAATAAATATGCCCTTCAACTACAATGCAGAAGAAGACAACGGTAATCAACGTTTTATTTCAATACTGATGCAGTCTATACAGGATAGCCTGGTAACAGCTTTCAATAGTATTGATGATCGTTTTACTACACCAATGACAAAAGGGGAAGTTGCCAAAGCAATCGGGGGGGATGAAATTGAAATTCCAATCTTCGACGAAAATGGTAATCAAACCGGTACAAAAAAAGTACGTCCTGAAATCAACCTCGACTCATTCTACAAATTCAGAATTAAAGAAGAGGTGATCTTTGATAAAGAAAGCTCACGCCTGTTCTGGCGGATACTCGGAATCGCTCCAGTGAAGAATGTTATTACTTCACAGGGTATTGATCTGGGACCAACTGAACTTTTCTGGGTTTATTATCCTGATATGAGACCTATATTTTCAAAATATGATGTATATAATCCCAAAAACTCTGGTGCAAAAATGACATGGGAAGAACTTTTTGAAAGCAGAATGTTTAGTAGTTATATCGTAAAATCAAACTTAGATAATCCTTTTGATGTATCCTTATCTGCAGTTTATCCTAATAATACTTTATTCAGATTATTAGAAGGGGAGAAGATCAAAGAAAAAATATTTAACTACGAGCAGTCTTTGTGGTCTTATTAATTTTCAAAGAATTTATATAAAAAGCAATAATTTATTCTGTAAAATCTACAAAAATTTCACAAAAATTGATCAATAAATTATTGTTACACAAATAGATTCTTTTACTTTTGTAACGGTTTTTCATAGGATATTGGATTTTAAACGGGGCTGGATTTTCATCCAGGCCCCTTTTTTTATTTATGGAGATGCTCAAATACGATTGTTGCCTTTTTTCTTCCAACTATTCCAGCTATTTCGTCTATTGGAGCTGATTTAATTTTACTAACTGATTTAAAATGTTTGAGGAGTGCAGTTGTTGATTCACTACCAATACCTTTTATGTCCTTTAATGATTCTTTAATCTGACTCTTGGTGCTTTGATTTCTGTGATGCGTTATTCCAAATCGATGTACTTCATCTCTGATTCTTCTTACCAAATTGAGGGCAGGGCTATCCCATCCTAATTTTATTGATTGTTGATCTCCTGGAAAAAATATTTCTTCCTCTCTTTTGGCAAGTCCTATAATGGTAAGTTGACCATTAAGTTGTAATTCATTGATACTTTCCATAGCAGCAGAAAGCTGCCCCTTTCCACCATCTATAATGACCAATTGAGGTATTGGTAAAGATTCATCTAACACTCTTTTGTAACGCCGATAAACGGTATCTTTCATTGTGGCAAAATCATTGATGCCTACAATGTTTTTGACATTAAAATGGCGATAATCTTTTTTACTTGGCTCAGCGTTTTTGAAACATACCATTGCCGATACCGGATGGCTACCTTGAAAATTTGAATTATCGAAGCACTCAATATGTGTAGGCAATTCTGGTAAATGTAAAAGCTGCTGTAATTGTGAAAGCAACGCTTCGCTATCTAAAGATTGCTCACCCAAACGCAGGGCTTTTTGACGCATCCAATCCTGTTTTTTGTAATGCGCATTTTGCTCTGCCAACTCTAAGAGTTTTTTCTTTTCACCAGCTTTGGGTACTGTCACTGTTATATTATTTGACAATTCAATATTCGCTTGCACAACTACTTCAGTTGATAGGCTATTGAAATCTAAACGTAGTGTTTCCACAGCAAATTGTAATGCTTCTTCTTCTTGTTCGTCCAGTTTTGTTTCTAACTCTGCCGTATGTGTTTGTATGATTGTACCATTCTGCACCATTAGGTAAGAAATAAAACATTTATTGTTTTCTTTAATCAGGTAAAACACATCCACATTGGTGATATGTTTATTGACGATGGTTGATTTGGCCTGGTAGGACTCAAGGTATTCAATTTTCTTTCTCTCCGATTCTGCTTTTTCAAATTGTAAATCCATTGCATGTTGCTGCATATTTTTTTTATGCGTAGCCAGTATTGGTGCGAGGTTACCCTTTAGCAGTTGTTTGATTTGCTCTATGCCTTTTTCATAATCCTCTTGTGACTGTAAGGCCACACAGGGTGCTTTACAGTTGCCCAAATGATATTCTAAACAAACTTTGAATTTTTTATTGTCAATATTTTTTTCTGTAAGTGATAATTTGCAAGTGCGCAATGGTATAAAGCGTCTGATAAAGGTGATCAGCTCTCTTACTTTCCCTGCCGATGTAAATGGACCTAAATAAATTGAACCATCATTAAATTTTCTACGTGTAAGAAAAATACGGGGATATGCTTCATTCTTGATAACTATATATGGATAACTTTTATCGTCTTTAAGATTGATATTAAACCGGGGTTTGTATTCTTTAATTAAGGAATTTTCCAGTAATAATGCATCCTGCTCTGTTTGTACTATAGTAAATTCAATAGAAGCAATTTGGTTTACTAATTCATGAGTTTTAAAACTACTTTTATTTTTCAGAAAATATGAGCGTACTCTTTTATTCAGATCTTTAGCTTTTCCTACATAAATCAATTTGCCAGATTGATCAAAATACTTATAAATACCGGGTTTGTGTGGTATGGAAACAATGATTTCGCTAAATGCTTCTACAGTCATGGTTTTTTAGAAAATAACATTTATTCTTTTTTCAATGTCTTCTTTTCCCTTTATTTTTATAGATGTATTGATATAAAAACTACTATCATGCATCCAGCCCAGTTGTTCAATGATATTGCTATCAGCAATATTTTTTTGTTTGGTTATAAAAACTCTTTTTACAAGACTTGTGGCCGTATCTACAAGAATCATGATTCTTTTTACAGGTAAGCTATCCTTGTCTGTAGTGTAAGTAAATGTATAACTGTTTGTAGTAAGGTCCATAAAAACGGATTCAGCGTAATATTGTTTATTGGATGATTCCAATACATCTATTGCACTAAATGCATCTGTTACATGATAAAATGATTCATGTGTAAGGGTGTCCATTTTCTCCTTCTTTCCGTTGGATACTGTGGTCTGCATCTTTTCATGACCATTACTATCTGCTTTATTGATCTGTAGCCTAAAATAGGTTTGTAATGGATAAAATTGAAGGCTATCATTTTTGCCGGGTTCTTGATTTTTTGCTACATCTTGATCATTGCCGCAGGCAAAACAAAAACAACATATTACTGTCAAATACAAACCATATTTCATGTTGCAAATAAATGTTATATCAGTAATATTTGTGAAGGAACACTTAGAGGTAGTGCTTATTTATCTTAAATATTTTACTATACCAAGTTTGAAACCATAGTTGAGTAAATATTCTCTGTTTTGAAATTGATTGGTAAGTGTTGGTAAAAATTGATAGCGAAATTGTGGGCCCAACTGGTAGCGAAAATTTCCGGATGTAATGCTAAAATAAGTTTCAAAACTCGCATTGATATTTAAGTTACGGATAAATGAAGAAGCATCTGCATAATTTTTAAAATTATTTGAAATAACCAATGGCTGTTTGTCAAAAATATATGTAGGCTGAATACTACCTGCAATGCCCCAACTGTATCTACCATTGGACAAGGCAGTAAAATCAAGCCCAATGGGCATGGATAATTCGTAATATCTGTTTTTGAAAGTAACCGGAACACTTCCCTCCGTACTCCTCAATGGTGTAGAAGTTGTAACCGTATTTGTAAAAGCGCCTTCTCCAAAATCTAATCCTGCGGATTCTTCTTCGGAATACAAATACGCATTTACTTTATATTGACTAATGTTGAATTGAGCCCCTGTTGTAAGGGTTAATTTTTTACTAATTTTATAGCCCAATCCAATGCCTGTTTCATATCCGGCAGCAGGAGCATGTCTTATGGCTCTGGATGCATCAGATATCAGAGAAGTTTCATACGGTACAAGCGTAGTTTGTGTTCCCGTTATTTCTTCACCCTTCTCATTCAATAATCTACGATAACTAACTGATGGTGTTATATAAAATCTGAAATCAAATCTTGATGATGATTTTTGAAGCCTATCTAATGGTTTATTATTCAAGTTATTTTTCTCAGGGAAATGAACAGTTACAAACATGTCTTCTTCCAACTGATAATCATCACTCTTTAATCCTGCCCTATCAAACACACTTTTCTCTTTTTTGGATAA
>CALAGJ010000175.1 GCA_937892395.1 uncultured Parafilimonas sp. | reverse complement strand
ATAGCGTTGGTCAAATTATAGCTGGAGTTACAGCTGCTGTAAGAGCCAATGTAACAAGTCAAGTTACACCAGTTGTAAGAGCTAATGTAACACAACAAGTGACAGCAGGTGTAAGAGCACAATTTCTTGCAAACAATCCAGGAGCAACAGATGCACAAGCAGACGCATTTATTTTATCACCAGCGGGTCAAACAACAATAACTGCTGGAGTAGATGCACAAATGCAAAGCCAAACTGTTCAAGATATTATTACTTCACAAGTAAATGCACAGATGCAAAGCCAAACTGTTCAAAATATAATATCTACTCAAGTACAGGCATTAGTAAGTTCAAACATACCAGTGCCAATTAGTGATCCTAATTATGTAGCAGGAATGGATGTTCAGGCTTTTTATGATTCAATTAAACCATTATTGGATGAATTTAATTCAACAGGATTAAGAAGAAATGGACTTGCAGAAGGAGATATTAGAAAAATGATAAACGATAAAAATAAAGCTAATTCATTCAAAGGAGATATAGGTATATATTATCGTCCATTCAAAGATAAATCTTATGAATTCTCTTACAATTATAGAATAGGGTTTGGTAATTCAGTGTATCAAGGTTCTGATAGATATGCATTAAGAAACTTTACCCAACAATTTCACAAAGCAGAAATAAAAGGAAAAGATTTCTTTGTGCGTTCATATATGTCACAAACAAATGCAGGAGATTCATACAATTATACAGCAACAGGAGCCTATACAAACGAGGCAGCTATCAGTACTCCAAATTGGGCTAGTAAATATTTAGGTACATTAGCAGGTAACATCGTTGGTTTATCTACAATGGAAGGTGGAGCTTCTATGTTATTAGCAAATGATGGAGCATTATTTAATGCATTATTAAATGCTGCGTCTTTAGAGTAGTTCGCCAATGAACGTATCAACCCATCAAGGCCTACTTCCATGGTTACACTCATGCCGCCCTGCAGGTCAAGACCCAGCATTAATTCTTTGTCTTTGGCATCCTTATAAGCAGTTAAGCCAAAGGGTCCGATCTTCGTTTCCTTTGTACTGTCGAGAATGCGTTGCTTTCTCAGTTTTTGAAGATTGGAAAGTGAGTCCTCGTAAGCAGCTTTAAGCTCCTTATTATCGGGATATTTTTTCTCTGGTGCGGTGTAGTTTGCTTTAACCCACGAAGCGGCCCTGTCTTCTACATCGTTTTCATAGCTTTTAACGATCCAGGTAAATGATAATTGATAGATACAAATGAGGATGAGCGCTATGGCAAAGAAACGTACTAAACCTTTAAGTTGCATATACTATTTGGGTTTACGAAATTTTTGTGAGCGGCAAAGATAGGGGTTTGACCCATTCACTACAGCTATAAATTACCACCGCAATAAGATATGTTGAAAAAGGCGAAAAGCCCTATTGAGATTGAGTTGTAGAGTCCTTTTTCACCCTGCGGGCAATGAATTCCAAATATTGTTGCTCCTGCTGCTCCCACTTAAATTTCTGGTAAAAAATACTGCAAAAGCAGGTAATGAGTAGTATGCCAACAATAAGCACCCATGCCGGCGTTTTGGTATTGAATTGCATTTGAGCACGCTCATACCACCCGGAATAGACCAATAGCAAAATAGCAGCACTAAGCATAAAACCAAGACGCAAACCTGGCATTGCCTGTCTTGTCAGTAAGCTTTTATTGCTTCTTTCTTTTTCCCAAAAAACAATAAATTCTTCTTCTTTTGAAGATAACATATTATGTAAATTTGTCTTTTTAGTCAATCAATCTAAAACCCACTTTTTAAATAATCACTCTAAAAAATTATTTATTTAAGGCATTCCAGCCTTGCGCTTCTATAGTATGAGTATTTCCGGCTTTGGTAATAAATGTCTTACCTGCTTCGGGTTCAGTTATGTAACCAATAATGCTTATTTCTTCATTGAGGGTAATTGTATCATAATCAGATTGGGCAATGGTAAAAAGGAGTTCATAATCTTCTCCACCATTCAGTGCACAAATGGACGGATCTAAGCTAAATTTATAGGCCGCTTTTCTACTATCTTCATGAATAGGAAGTTTTTCATCATAGATGACACAACCGGCATCGCTTTGTTTGCAAATGTGCAATAGTTCACTACTCAGCCCATCACTTATATCTATCATGGAAGTTGGTAGCAGGTTGGATGTTTCAAAAAATTCTATGATATCCTTTCTTGCTTCCGGCTTCAGAAGGCGTCCTACCACATGCGATTCATTTTCTAAATCAGGCTGCAGTTGTGGATTTTCCAGAAATATTCTTTTCTCTCTCTCCAATAAAGTTAGCCCCAAAAATGCACCTCCAAGTGTGCCACTCACACATATTAAATCACCTTTTTTTGCTGTACTTCTTTTTACAAAACGATCTTGTTTTACTTCGCCAATGGCTGTTACAGATATGATTAATCCTTTGTTGCTGGCAGTTGTATCTCCACCCACTAAATCCACCTGATATTGTTGACAAGCTTTGTAAATTCCTACATACAATTCGTCCATGGCTTCAAGGCTCATCCTATTGCTGATGGCCACACTTACTGTAACCTGAGTAGGAGTAGCATTCATTGCATAAATGTCACTGAGGTTTACGATAATGCTTTTGTATCCTAAATGCCTGAGAGGGGTGTACATCAAGTCAAAATGAATACCTTCTATCAGTAAGTCTGTGCTTATAACAGTATGACCCACATGATCAATTACTGCTCCATCATCACCAATTGATAAAAGGGTAGAAGGGTTTTTTATTTCTATGTTTTTGGTCAAATGCTCTATTAACCCAAATTCTCCCAAACTTGCTATTTCTGTTCTTGACTCGCTCATAAATTCTTTCTATTGTTTACTACTTCCACTAATTCATCATGGATTATACCATTACTTGCTATCAATCCGTGTTGGTATGGATTAAAAGGACTGCCATCTAATCTGGTAATTTTTCCACCGGCTTCCTCCACTATCAACCAACCAGCAGCACTATCCCATACTTCCAATTTGTGTTCATAAAATCCATCAAAGCGGCCTGCAGCCACCCAGCAAAGATCAACTGCTGCACTTCCTAATCGGCGCACCGGAATCCCTTTTTTTATAAATCTTGAAAACACGTCTAAAGGACTATTTTCAGTATCCAGATAGGTATAAGGAAAACCTGTAACTAAGCAACTTTTTACTACTTGGGTGGTAGTACTTACACTTATTTTTTTATCATTTAGGGTAGCACCCATTCCTCTTTCTGCTACAAATAATTCATTAATAAATGGATTGTAAACTGCGCCTAAAATTATTTTACCATCCTGCTCAAGCCCAATACTTACGGCACATATAGGTATTCCGTTGGCATAATTTACGGTGCCATCTATGGGGTCAATAATCCATTTATAACTACCGTCAATGGTTATGGATCCTGTTTCTTCACTCAAGATACTATGTGAGGGAAATTCCTTTTGTATGATTTGAATAATTGCCGCTTCACTTTTATGATCTACTTCTGTTACGAGGTTGTTGATTCCTTCCTTATTGCTGATTTGAAAGGAGCTGTTAAAATACTCCTGCATAATAGCTCCTGCGGATGTAGTGGCTTGTAAAAGCGTTTGTTTAAGCATGCGCAAAAATAAGGTTAGACACACTGTTTAATGTCATATTAAACCTGTAATAAATATTTCCATTTGCTTTTTCATTCACAATATGTGGATTAGTTTTTAGAAAGCAATGCTTGAAATGTGGTATTGTTGTACTCATAAAACACATTTTTTTACAATTTAAAAGGAAATAATGGACACATCAAAAATGTTGACGGCTTACTGCCTCAAAACAAAAGAGAAAAATGTACCCGTGCAGGATGCGGTTATAACCCGCAATGCAAAAGGCGGATATATGGCTAGTGGTCATGATGGTAAAGGCAATAAAATGACTACGATGCTTAATGAAGCAAAAGCCCTTCAGGCAATTGCAGATGGGGTAGCAAAAAAGAATTTTTAGTAAGTACCAAACAATGCTAAAAGCCATAACTGCGAAAGTGGTTACGGCTTTTTTGTGCAATACCTTTATGCGTTCATCTGTAATACTCTTAAATATCTCTATATAAAATAGTCTTTTATCAACTAAAGTCTATCTTCTTGTAACTTTCAAAAGATTATCGGTAACCTTGAAATTTCATTTGTGCAATGTTTCACTTTTAAAACTCAATGATAACGTATGAATACAAAAAATCATACGAATATTTGTAAACATTTTTTATTAATCATAGTCTGATGCAATTATGCTGTTCATCGCAAATATTTATTTGATAGTTTGTAATATTTTATTTTCACGCCATCATGAAGATTGGGTTTGCCATCATCGTATTTATTCTATTGTGCATTCATCTTGATGCACAAAGATGTATAGTAAGAGGACAAACTCCTGCCACTGCATTTCCTGTGTGTGGTACTGACACTTTTGTGCAAACTCAGGTTCCCCTTTGTACTAATGGTGCTATCGTAGTGCCGGGTTGTGCCGACCCTCTTATACATTATACCGATAGAAACCCCTTCTGGTATCGCTTTACTTGCTACCAAACGGGTACTTTGGGTTTTGTAATAGACCCGTTAATTGCAAATAATGCAGATGATTATGACTGGCAAATTTTTGATATAACCAGTAGAAACCCTAATGATGTGTATAACAATTCTTCCTTATTCGTTTCTGGAAATTGGGCTGGTACTTATGATAAAACAGGTGCCAGTGCAGCGGGTAATAACAAAGTGGAATGTGCAAGTAATCCACTTTTGAATGTAAATCCTTTTAGTACAATGCCGGTTATACTCCAAGGACATGAATACCTTTTGCTTGTAAGTCATTTTACAAACCAACAGATAGGTTATGAATTATATTTTGGTGGTGGCACTGCTGTTATTACCGACCCATTGCAGCCTATAGCAAAATCTGCTAGTGTAAAATGTGATGGTACTACCATCAAAATTAAATTGAATAAATTTATAAGATGTGAGACTATTGATTTAGATGGCAGTTGTTTTGAAATATTTCCTCCGGTATCAAAAGTAATATCAGCAACTGGAATAAATTGTGTGAATAATTTTGGAACTGATTCTCTTTTAGTTGTTGTAGACAATATTCTTCCGGCTGGTAGTTATACTTTAAAAGCTCGCATTGGACTTGATGGCAATAGCCTTATTGATTTTTGTAATAACTCAATGGATACTTCTATTGATATACCATTATTTTTTACAGGAGTACAGCCTACACCATTAGATAGTATCATAACACCAAAGTGTGCTCCGGATACTTTGTATTTACCGTTTCAAAATGACATACAATGTAATTCGATTGCTGCTGATGGCAGCGACTTTGTGCTTGTAGGTACGGGCAGTGAAACCATCCAAGGTGCTTCTGGTGTGGGTTGTACTAGTAATGGAATTTCATCAGTTATTAAAGTATGGTTGAATAAACCGATTGTAAATGAGGGAAATTATACGCTAAGTTTAAAAAAAGGAATAGACGGTAATTCAATTATTGATGAATGTTCACAGGAAACACCACTTATATATTCTT
>CALAGJ010000174.1 GCA_937892395.1 uncultured Parafilimonas sp. | reverse complement strand
CTGCAATCAATTAAAATTTAAAAACAATTCAATTTAAAACTAAGGTCAATTTTTGTTTCAATCAAACTCTAAGTAAACACAGATTTCGTCCCATTAACAACACCCACTACTCTACCCATCATCAATTTATTGAAAAACGGAGAGTTCTTTGAACGTGAATAATTATTCTTTTCGGTTAAACTACTTTGGGCAGTTGGATTAAATAATGTAAGATTTGCTCTTGCTCCTTCGGCTATCGAACTAGCTGAAATTCCTAGAATTTGACGGGGATTAACTGTTATTGATTTTACAAGGTTTTCTAAACCCTTTTCCTTTAATCCTTCTAAGGCACAACTAAAAAAGGTTTGTAAACCAATCATGCCAAAGTCGGCTAAATCAAATTCAAATTCTTTACTTTCTGGATCTTGCGGTAAATGGTCGCTTACCACAACATCAATAGTCCCATTTTCAAGTGCATTACGCAAGGCGGCCACATCCCTTTTAGTTCTCAATGGTGGATTGAGTTTGTAATTAGAATCAAAATCGGTTAATACTGAATCATCTTGCATCAAGTTCACCGCAGCTACGCCACACGTTATTTGTAAACCAGCTGCTTTAGCCTTTTTAATTAATTCTACGCTTCCTTTGGTAGAAATTGTTGCCACATGCATTTTACCACCCGTGTATTCTAATATCGTAATGTTTCGTTGCAGCATTAATTCTTCAGCCAAGGCAGGGATGCCTTTTAAACCAAGAGCCGTAGAGGTTTCGCCCTCGTTCATTTGCCCATTCCCTGATATGCTTTCATCGTTGCAGTGTACACTAATAAATGAATTTACATTCGTAGCATATTGCAAGGCTCTCATCATCATGCCAGCATCTTTTATTGGGTGCTTATAATCACTAAAAGCTAAAGCCCCCGACTGTTTCATATCGTACATTTCAGCCAACTCCTTACCATCTATATGCTTAGAAACTGCTCCAAGTGGATATATGTTTACTGGAAGATTTGCCGCTGTATTTTTTATATAGGAAACAGCAGTTTTTGAATCAACAACCGGATTGGTATTTGGCAACACAGCCACAGTAGTGTAACCTCCTGCCATGGCAGCATTGGCAAGTGATGCTAATGTTTCATTGTGCTCAAAACCAGGATCAGAGGCATGAGCAAAAATATCTGTAAACCCGGGGCTGATATAAGCCCCTGATGCATTTATAATTTCATCCGCAGGTTCATTTATTTCAGCGGCAATTTTTTTTATTACACCTGAATCTATAAGTACAGATAACGTTTGAAGATGAAAGAATGATTGTGGATCTGCTACGGTTACATTGTTGATAAGAATCTTCATTCTGCTGTATGAAAAATTTTGGCGCAAGTTAAAGGAATTTAGGTTAAAGCCGTTACATTTGCCCGCCGCTAATAACGGTGTTTTGGTTAGATGAAAGAATTACAATAATCCTTGTAAGAAAGCATCTTAAAAGAGTTCGGGTGGTGGCGCAGCCCGGTAGCGTATCTGCATGGGGTGCAGGGGGTCGCTGGTTCGAATCCAGTCCACCCGACAATAAAGAGCTGTCTTCTTGAAGGCAGCTTTTCTTTTTTATTTTCCAATGAAATATTTAGGGCCAAATAATTTTCATATAGCAAAAACATTGCACAGCAAAAAAAATAATCAATCTCTTAGTAAAGAAAATCAATAGCTGTGGTGCTGTGGGGCGTTTTTTCTGCTGTGGGCATAAATTTTCAAATACGAATAGGATGCACATGTTGAAAGTATTTGTTGCACATTTGCATCAACAAAAAGAAAATGGCCGTACTAAAGTTTAGGATATACTTAGAAGAAGATGAAGCTGTACATAGAGATGTATTAGTGTTACATACCCAAACATTTAAAGATTTACACCTATCTATATTAAAAAGTTTTGAGTTTGATAATAAGCATCAAGCCACATTTTATAGGAGTAATGATAATTGGCTTCGTGGTAGAGAAATTTCATTGGAGCAATACAATAAAGCCTATCAAGTGGCACCACTCTTGATGGATCAGACAGTGGTGGGATCGGAAATAAAGGACACCAATCAACGATTTATTTATGTGTATGATTTTTCAAAAAACTGGACATTTCTTGTTGAGCTAATCAACATATCAAAAGAAGGAAATGGTAAGATGGAATATCCGCAAATCATACGCATTGAAGGTATCGGTCCACAGCAGTATGGTACTCGCAGTTTACTGGGTGAAAAATATGCAGATATTGAAGAAAAATATGATCTTTCAAAACAAGCTGATGGTTTCTCCGAAGAATCTGATGATGATCAGGAATCAGACTCCAATGACTCGGACGATACCAACGAAATGACTGATGATTATTAATCAAAAATCATGCACATACTCATTACAGGTGCCAATGGTTATTTAGGACAACAGTTGTGCAAGTATTTTGCTGAAAAAAAGTACGCTGTTACTGCTGCCGGAAGGGGGCAAAGAAGAATACCAAAAGATATTTTTGTTAAATGGATTAGCACTGACTTTTCAAGTGTGGATGCAGTGTATAAATTGATAGTAGGTACGCATCCTGATGTAATCATTCATACAGCTGCCATGAGTAAACCTGATGAATGTTTGCAAGAACAAAATAAAGCTTATGCCCATAATGTAATTGCAACCAGGCAATTGGCTCAAGCATATCAACAAATCAATCTAAAAGTTAAGCGATTTATTTATCTAAGCTCTGATTTTATATTTGGAAATGGAGGCCCGCACAAAGAAAATGATGAACCAAATCCTTTAAACTATTACGGGGAAACAAAAAGAATTGCTGAGTTTGAAGTAGAAGTGCTTGCAGAACAGGCATCTATTGTGAGGCCTGTATTTATTTATGGAGATACCTGGGCAGGTATAAGACCGGGTTTTATACAATGGGTGGCAAATAGTTTAAAAAATGAGCAACCGATTAGGGTTGTAAATGACCAACTGCGTACACCAACATTTGCACCTGATATATGCAATGGTATTGAAGCTATTATTCAACAAAAAAAGAATGGTGTGTGGCACTTGGCAGGAAAGGATATGGTAAGTCCTTATGATATGGCATGCAAAGTAGCAAGCATGCTAAATTTATCCACAGAATTTATAACAGCAGCACCATCTGATAGCTTTCATAATACGGTCAAAAGACCCACTACAGGTGGTTTAAATATTGATAAAGCCATAGAAGAACTACATTACAATCCTGTATCATTAGAGGAAGGTTTGAGGCGAAGTTTCCGCTTGTAGATTTGAGCATTTCAAAAATATTTCACATTTACATATATGGTTTTAATTTTTTTTGTTTGCTATACTGAATCAAAAAGGCAAAAGTCAACTAATGTATCCAGTATAATATGCAGTCAAAATCAGTAGGTGAGTTACTTGGCTCTATTTCACACAAACAATTTTGTTGAAATACATACAAAATTTTACCGATTGTTTTTTTTCTACATCCAAAAATGACAAGAACTTATATTGCACAAAAAATGGATACACTTACATTAGGCATTGGCACTCGTTTGCAACACACGCAGCATGGACCTGGGGTTATTGTGGGTATTCGATATGCCACTTATCTCATTTCATTTATTTATCATGGCATAAAGGAAATTGATAAAACTGATCCTCATTTAGATGAAATACTTCCTGAAAATGTTTCTGAAGAAATTGAAACAAATAGTGAAGTAGAAAAGTCTTTGTTAAAAATATTGCGCATGTGGAATGGTGTCTCTGAATTAACACCAATTGGAGATAAATGGAAAAGAGGTATGATGCTTCTACAACCTGCTGATAAAACTTTAAAACCAAAAGAAGTACCCATTGATATTTTCTTTCATAAAATCGTAATGTTGAGGGATAGACTTCGGGTACTGGAGCAACAAATTAATGCACATAAAAATCTGGATGATGCAGATAAAGTTAATCTGCAGCAATACATCACACGTATCTACGGTACTCTCACTACATTCAATGTATTGTTTAAGGATAAGGAACATTGGTTTATTGGCGATAAAGCTGAATAAGGGGCTTTGATTTTATGATTTAGCGAATAAATATACTTGTGGCGGCAGATCTATTCGAATATGATTAGAATTCAAAACTGAGGCGAATAATATTTCCACCTTTCGGTTCAGTTACTATATTTGCCACCTGCTTAATATCGTTTGTTTATCAGATTTGAATTAGGCTCAACTGTTTTTTAAACCATAATTATTACATAGAAATGGCAAGTACAAAAATTACTTCCTTATTAGGCGACAGAGCCGAGTATCTTTTGAATCATGAGTCAAAAACTATTTCCAAAGATCAGTTGCATTTACCTGCAGCAGATCATATGGATAAAATATGGACACAGAGTAATAGAAGCAATCAAGTGCTGCGGAGTATGGAGCAGTTGTTAGGGCATGGTCGTTTAGCGGATACCGGCTATTGCAGCATATTTCCAGTTGACCAAGGTATAGAACACAGTGGTGGCAGTGCTTTTGGACCAAATCCAATTTATTTTGATCCTGAAAATATTGTTCGTTTGGCTATGGAAGGTGGCTGCAACGGTGTAGCTTCTACTTATGGAGTATTAGGTATTTTAAGTCGTAAATATGCCCACAAAATTCCATTCATTGTTAAGATCAATCATAATGAATTTCTAAGTTTACCCAATCGTTTCGATCAAACCATGTTTGGTTCTGTAAAGAATGCATGGCAAATGGGAGCAGTAGGAGTGGGTGCTACCATTTACTGGGGCAGTGCAGAAAGTGCCAACCAACTAAAGCAAGTAGCAGAAGCTTTTGAATATGCCCACGAATTAGGAATGGTAACTATTCTCTGGTGCTATCTAAGAAACAATGGATTTAAAGTGGACGGAGTAGATTATCATACCAGTGCAGATATGACAGGGCAAGCAAACCATCTTGGTGTTACACTTCAGGCAGATATTATCAAGCAAAAATTACCCACAAACAATGGTGGTTATCTGGCTACAAAGCATGGTAAAACGCATAAGTCGGTGTATGAAAATCTCACTACAGATCATCCAATAGATTTATGCCGATATCAATTAGCCAATTGCTATATGGGCCGTGTAGGATTAATCAATTCAGGTGGAGAAAGTAAAGGAGCCAGCGATTTATCCGAAGCCATAGAAACAGCAGTTATCAATAAAAGAGCAGGAGGAATGGGCCTTATTCTCGGAAGAAAAGCATTTCAAAAACCTTTTGAACAAGGTATAGAATTGCTTACCTCAGTTCAGGATGTTTACTTAGACAATAGCATTACTATAGCATAGTTATAATTTTTTTGAATGTACGATTGGCGGGTTTTATTCCCGCCATTTTTTACCCATAATTTTTATAATGAGTACAGAAAAGCCGGAGGAAATAAAAAATGTTTCGGATGATAAATCCGCATCTGCAAATACTCCATCTACCTCTACTGAAGCCAAGCAAAAATGGTTTCAGCGTTTGCGCAAAGGCATTACGACAAAAAGCTCTGAGAAAAAAGAAATTCCGGAAGGCTTGTGGAGCAAATGTCCGCAGTGTAATTTTATTTCCACAACAACAGATTTAGAAGAGAATCTTTATGTATGTACCAATTGTAATTATCACCACCGCATAGGAAGTAATGATTACTTCAACATGCTCTTTGATGATAAACAATACATCACTTTATTTGACAATATTGTAAGTAAAGATTATTTAGGATTTACAGATCTAAAGCCTTATGGTAAAAGATTAGAGGAGATTCATGCTAAAACAGATTTAAAAGACAGCATGCGCATAGCCACAGGTTTAATAGGTGGTTATGGTTGGGTGATAGCCTGTATGGATTTTGAATTTATAGGTGGTAGCATGGGCAGTGTAATGGGCGAAAAATTTTCAAGAGCAGTAGATTATTGCATCGAAAATAGGCTTTGTTATTTGGTCATCAATAAAAGTGGCGGAGCAAGGATGATGGAGAGCGCTTTTAGCCTTATGCAGTTGGCCAAAACAAGTGGAAAATTGGGCCAGTTAAGCAATGCCGGACTTCCATATATCTCTTTGTGTACGGATCCTACATTTGGCGGCACCACTGCAAGCTTTGCTATGCTGGGTGATATGAATATAGCAGAACCCGCAGCCTTAATTGGCTTTGCAGGACCACGTGTTATAAAAGAAACCATAAAAAAAGATTTACCTCCTGGATTTCAGCGCAGCGAATTCTTATTAGAACACGGATTCTTAGACTTCATTGTAGAGCGAAAAAATCTAAAAGAAAAATTAGCCCAAATCAGTTCATTAATAGACGTGTAGCAGCCTTTCAACAGGTTTAGCACTTTTGCATTATATATAGTATTTATTTTAGGGCGTGTCCCTTCGGGCCGGGCTTTCGCTACAAGTCCTCGCCATTCGTGCCTCATGGCTGTGGGCTTTTCGCTCTATCCCTCACACAGATTTACAGCAATCAACAAAACTATTCCAAAACCTAATATTCAGCTGTAACAGTAGCTGTTTGCTTTGGTATAGATTCAATGTTCTTAGAAGGGGATTCTATCAACAAGGTCGTCCATACATCCACACTGCCTCTGGATACAGTTAATTTATCGGCAGTTTTACCAGAGCTACTGGTACCAGCTATAATGAATTGTGAATTTGATAAGGCAAGCACATTTGTACCATAATCATTTCTTGTACCACCCACTGTTTTGTCCCAAACCAAACTACCATTTTGTTGTAGTTGTAGCAACCAATAATCATATTCCCCTCGGCATGATTCAGTTTTCTCCCCAGATATTTCAGAAGAACTATACCCAGCAATTAAAATATTCCCATTGGGTATTATGGCAATAGAAGTAGAAAAATCATCAGATGATCCGCCCATTGTTTTATTCCATGCAGTAGTACCAGAAGCATTTAATTTGAAAGCCCATACATCCCATCTGCCTCTAGAATTTTCTGTTTTGTTTCCACTGGCATTAGACTCACTGGAGGCAGCAACTACAATACCTCCATCAGGAGTTATTGCCATTTTTTGAAATTGGTCATTTGCATTTCCGCCCATTGTTTTATCCCAATCCTTTCCACCAGTTGCATTTACTTTAAGCATCCAGCAGTCCACTAAACCTCTACAATTTTGAGATTTGTCTAACTCTGCATTCCCATCAGACTGACCACCTAAAACTGCACCACCGTCTGGCGTAGCTATTAAATCTAGCATAAAATCAAATTTAGTAGTGCCATAAGTTTTATCCCAAAGCATATCCCCATCAAGATTGATTTTTACAAGCCAGTAATCAATATTTCCAATAATGGCCGATGTTTTATTGCCAGATACATCTGAATAAGTGCCCCCACCCAAAAAAATATTTCCATCTGCACTTATTACAGCTCCATACAATTCATCGTATGCATTACCTCCATAAGTTTTATTCCAAACAATATTTCCAGTGGCGTCGGTTTTAACTACCCAAAAATCGGCATTACCCCATTGAGGAGCAGTTTTATTGCCGGATATAGGAGAAAAACTTGTACCACAAATCAGCCATTCGCCAGTTGCCAATTCTACAATTGTTCTTATCTGATCTACACCAGTACCTCCATAAGTTTTATCAAAAATTTTGGAACCAGTATTATCCGTTTTAATCAACCAAAAATCTTCAGCACCAAAACCATTCTCAGACTTTTCACCAGAGATATTCGAAACAGATGTAGCGCCAATCAAAAATCCTCCATCCAACGATTTTTTGAGAGAAACAGATTGGTCAAATCCACCCCCACCAAAACTTTTTTGTGTCGTTAAGGAAGGTTGGGCATTTATAATACTTCCTACATATATAAAAGAAACAAGCAACAAGGTAAATACTCGCATGGCAATAAATTTTGACTGCAATTT
>CALAGJ010000173.1 GCA_937892395.1 uncultured Parafilimonas sp. | reverse complement strand
GTATCTGGTTATTGCCCCCTATCACTGAAAATCTTTCATCACTTGGACCAAATAAATCATTCTTTTTTTCATTTGCCGGATTAAATATGGATAGCATGCTGATGGCGGATTGCTTGGCTGCATCTATTCCATACTCTGATGTATAAGCCATATCAAACATTTCTCGCATCCAACCTTTCACTCCTACCCCATCTACATAATTCATGATGCTAATATTGTCAAACTGTTGATCTGCTTTTGAAAAGGTTTCAAAGCCAATTTCATCAGACAGTGCATCCACATCTTTTGTCATTTGTGCCCTAAATGGTTTCATCTCTTGTAGCAAATCTTTAAAACTATAATGCTTATTGTCAAAATAGTAAGCATATTCTGTAAGACCAGATGAAAAGTCCAAATCCCTATCCAACAGTTGTAAATTGAATTCTTTACAAAGGTTATGTATGTCTTCATGATTGGTATCAATAAATTCTGCACCCATTTCTGTCCACAATCGGGGACCCATCATTTCTTTTACTGTAAACACTCTGCCGCCACATCTTTGAGATGCTTCATAAACTGTAGCCTGATATCCTGCTTTTCGGAGTATATGCAGGGCATGAAGCCCAGCAATACCTGCACCTACAATGGCCACTACAGGTTGTGTACGCTCCGGCTTACAAGCCTGATAAAGTGAGGCAGCACCAATAGCCACAGCAGCTTTACCCATATTCCCCAAAAACTTTCTTCTCTCCTGTGCTTTGGTTACTTCCGCTTCATACACAGCTGTTATATCATCAGTTTTCAATGCAGCTGCTTTATTACAAACAGCATAAGCATTTTGCAGGGTTTGCAAAGATTTTGTCTTAATCGTTTTCTTATACATGGCAATACTTTTGATTGAGAATGGCGTGAAAGATAAGAGAAATACATGCAGACAGAAATTTGTTTTCTAACTGAGTGAATGAAATGCAGACCCTACCTTCGCCACATGTATGCTGATGAATTTTTGCAAACTTCGCTTAATGAAAGAATAGCAGTGAATGCAATGCGGACACTCCATAACACCAAAGCATCAATTGATTTTTGCAGTAATGATTATTTGGGTATAGCCACACTTGGTCTTCATGCGGGTTTAGAAGCAAATCATGGTAGCAAGGGTTCCAGACTACTTGCAGGAAATTATGCATTGGCAGAAGAAACCGAAGCCGTGATAGCAAACTATCATCTTGCGGAGTCTGCATTAATTTTTAATTCAGGTTATGATGCCAATATGGGT
This sequence comes from uncultured Parafilimonas sp., assembly GCA_937892395.1. Lineage (GTDB taxonomy): Bacteria > Bacteroidota > Bacteroidia > Chitinophagales > Chitinophagaceae > CALAGJ01. The sequence continues at coordinate 6,939 of CALAGJ010000173.1, read as the reverse complement.
GTGCTAAGCAGCATTCCTGCCAAAACAGATACCGTCATTTATGATCAGCTTTGCCATGCCAGTATTAGAGATGGCATTCGATTGTGTAAGGCAAATGCATTTCCCTTTTTTCATAACAACATTGCATCTCTTGAACAAAAATGCAAGCAGGCAAAGGGAACAATTTTTATCGTTACAGAATCTGTTTTTAGCATGGATGGTGATTGCTGTCCATTGCAAGATATTGTTGCCATTGCAAAGCAATTCGATGCACATATTATTTTGGACGAAGCACATGCCATAGGAGTTTTAGGAAATGATGGTGCAGGGCTTGCACAGTCTCTACAATTAGAGCAAAATATATTTTGCCGCATCTATACTTATGGAAAAGCAGGAGGCTGTCATGGCGCTGCCGTGGTGGGTTCTAAAAGATTGCAACAATACCTCATAAACTTTGCAAGAAGTTTTATTTATACAACTGCATTACCACCCATAAGCTCTAAGGCTATACAAAATTTTTACAATCTGCTACCGCAAATGAATGCCGAAAGAAAACAACTTGCTGCAAACATTGAATGCTTCAAAAAATCATCTTTAATATTTGAAAAATTAATTTCAGATACTGCTGTACAGGGCATATTATGTAATGGAAATGAAGCAGCAAAATCAATTGCACTCAGTTTACAACAACACAACTTAGATGTAAGACCTGTGCTATATCCTACCGTTCCAAAAGGCAAGGAACGACTCAGAATTATTGTACACAGTTTTAATACAGCCTCAGATATGCAACACCTCATTCAATTGTTACAATAAATAATGGGTCATCTACCTTCCTCATTCATCCATACACTACAAGGATTGCCAGGCTTTGATGAGCAAGCATTTCTCGATGCCCATCAAGTAACATCCTTGCCCATATCCATAAGACAGAACCCGCATAAAAACATTGGCAAAAACTGTTTTGAAAACACAAGCTCTATTCCCTGGTGTGCAGATGGAAGATACCTGCCACAAAGACCTTCATTTATTCTCGATCCACTATGGCATGCAGGTGCATACTATGTGCAAGAAGCCAGTAGTATGTTTTTGGATTATGTAGTAAAGCACCTCTTTGAAAATAATCTGAAAGAAAAAAAAGTATTGGATTTATGTGCCGCCCCCGGCGGCAAATCAACTTTGCTAAGTGCATTGTTTACGGATGGCTTGGTAGTGAGCAATGAAGTCATCAAGTCGAGGGTTAGCATATTGTATGAAAATATTGTAAAATGGGGATTGCCCAATACCATCATCACACACAATGATGCTGCTGCATTTCAAAGACTTCCGGGTTTTTTTGATCTGATGGTCATTGATGCTCCGTGTAGTGGTAGCGGGCTTTTCAGACGTCAACCGGAAGCGGGAAACAAATGGAGTGAACAGCAAGTAATACATTGCAGTATGCGCCAAAAGAAAATATTGGCAGACGCTATACCGGCACTTCAAGATGATGGTGTATTGATTTACTCTACTTGTTCTTTTTCTTATGAAGAAAATGAAGCTATTGCAGATTGGCTTTGCAAGGAATATGCACTTGAATCATTGTCCATACCTATAAAAAATGAATGGGGCATAACGGTATCATACAGCAAAGAAAAACAAGCATCTTGCTATCGTTTCTATCCTGACAAAGCAATGGGTGAAGGTTTTTTCATGGCAATATTTAGAAAATGCTCCGGTAATTTTTTGCATCAAGGAAATAATATTTCTGCTGGGCAGCATCTGTATGCACTAAAAGATAGATCACCATTAGAACAGTATATAGATGCCAGCTTTGATGGAGCAATATTTTTACAAGCAGATACCATCAGAGCAATCAATCATTTCTGCTTTGAACAGTTAGATACTATCAAACAAAATTTATACATCACTCATGCCGGTATTAGCTGTGGCTCCTTGAAGCAAAAGGACTTTATTCCACATCATGGGTTGGCAGTAAGTACCATCATCAATAAAAATTTATCAGTGTATGCTGCCGATGAAGCGGTGGCTTTACAATATTTGCGCAAGCAGGATATACCCAATATATCTGCCAAAGGATGGCTACCTGTTCAATATAAAGATTGTAATATTGGATGGATTAAAGTGCTACCCAATCGTATAAACAATTATTATCCCACGGAGTGGAGAATATTAAAAACATAAATTTGCAACGCATAGGCGCCCCGCTGTTTTCATCATATCAAACGCTTTTGCCATTCAGATTTTTAGACATGAATAGAAAAATTTTTCATATCTTTTTATTTATCCTTTTTACAGTCTCTTCTGTAAATGCTCAGCAAAAAAACTTCATCCTTCATACGGTAAAGCAAGGTGAAACATTGAGCATTATTGCAAAAAAATATCATACCACTGTTGGAGATATTATGAGGTTAAATGTCATGAATGCTCAGTCTCGATTGGTATATGGAAGTACTATAAAAATTCCGACCGAAATAGGAGTTGTAGATTCCATCAGTGTTTTACCTGAACCAATACCAGCAAAACCTATTGAAGAAATAAAATTACCTGTGCCCGATGGTATTGTACATGAGGTAAAACTGGGTGAAACATTATTTAGCATTAGTCGGATGTACAGCGTATCCATTGATGATTTAAAAAAGTTGAATAACCTGAATAGCAATGAAATACTGGTAGGCCAAATGATTGTTATCAAGAACAATGTAAATAAAGTGCCAAATACTGAAATACCTGATACAGCTGATATTTCCACAGGAAAAACAAATACAAAAAAGAAAGTAAAGCAAACCAAATACAAAAAACAAACACAGGAAATCAATACGAAAAAACAAATTCGTGAAAGGCCGGTTGATATTATAAGAGCCGCCCCAGCGGGTGAAGGTTTTTTTAAGAACAGTTTTCAATCTCAAAAAAAATCACATGAAAAAACAGGGCTTGCCATGACATTCAAATCTGAAAGCGGCTGGGATGATGGTTATTTTTATGTATTGATGAATGATGTAGCCATAGGTACAATCATCCAACTTACTGCTGCAAATGGTAAACAAGTGTATGCAAAAGTGCTGATGGATTTGGGTGATATGCCCGCAAACGAAACATTGACTTTTAGAATTACAAATGCCACTGCTGCTGCACTTGGTATATCTTCAGAACCAGTTGAATTGAAAGCAGTTTATTAGTTTTTTGAAGGTCTATACCCCCTCAAAAAATCATCTATAGCCATTCTTTTTTTCCCTTCTACTTGTAAAGATAATAAGTGGAGATAACCATCTGTGGTAGCAAATTTCAATATTGATTTATAATCAGTATGTACAGAACCCACAGTGTCATTGTGCTGCAAAATCTCCATTTCGGCCGCAAATATTTTTACTTTTTTCCCATCTAAAAAAGTAAATGCAGAAGGATATGGGCTCAACCCCCTGACTAAATTATAAATTTGTTGGGTTCTTTCATTCCAATTGATCAAACAGGTTTCTGTAAAAATTTTTGGGGCATGTTTTAACTGCGTATTGTCTATTGTTTGGGGCAGAGCTGTGATGCTATTTTCATTGATTGCCTCCAATGTTTTTACCAATAGGTTAGCACCTGCTAGCATCATTCGATTATGCAGTGCACCTGCGTTTTCATTTGCAGCAATAGGCATTTTTTCCTGTAGTAAAATATGACCAGTATCTATTTCATGTTGCAATTTAAAAGTTGTAACACCGGTTTCTGTTTCGCCATTTATTACTACCCAATTTATGGGTGCTGCACCTCTGTATTGCGGCAGCAGTGATGCATGTACATTAATTGTACCCATGGGGGGCATATTCCAAACTGCTTCCGGTAGCATACGAAATGCAACTACCACTTGTAGATCGGCATGAAAAGATTTTAGCTCTTCTATGAAAGTAGGATCTTTTAAACGCAAAGGCTGTAATACAGGAATGTTCCTGTTTATTGCTGCTACTTTTACTGCACTCTGCCTGAGCTCCATACCACGTCCGGCAGGTTTATCAGGTGCAGTTACTACGGCCACTACATTATGCCCAACATTGCATAAAGCTTCTAAGGAAGCCACTGCAAAATCTGGTGTACCTAAAAAAATGATACGCAATTTATTTGTACTTTCTGATAGAGATATGAATAAAAAGTTTGCTAAAATTAGCTGCCCATAGCTTCTTTCCAAGACAACATACCACCTGTAAGATTGACAACATTTGCAAATCCTGCCTGCTCTAAAAATAAACAAGCCATTCCGCTACGATTGCCACTACGACAATAGACAATCAGTTCTTCATCTTTCCAATGATCAATTTCATCGGTTTGCATTTGCTGCACTTTACCCACAGGTATATGCACTCCGCCAATATTAAATTCTGCTCTCTCTGCGTCTTCTCTTACATCCAAAAGATGTACAGTTTCTCCACTGTCTAATTTCGTTTTAAGGTCAAATACATTTATTGATTTCATACAATTTATTTTAAACTGCTGGTGTCAGCAGATACATTACCCAAACTATCTATTGGCGGATTGATACTGATATATAAATCAATCATTTGCCCGCTGCGTATGCGGTTAATATAACGCTGCCCCTCGATGGTCGTACTTAGCTCAGGATTCTGCTTTACCACAAAAGCAGCTGCGGTATCCTTTACTCCATCTACAACTATTAATGCGCCTAATCCTATTGCCTTTGCATTGAGTACATTTATTGCTTCGCTGTAGGTAAGGCCCGTAAGATCCGGCACATTAAACTCATTATCACCTACACCGCTACCCAATATAAAATCTACCCGGCTTCCCATAGGAATTTTTCCACCCGGTTCTATATCAATACCATTATATAATTGCTGTTTTACAGCATTCTTGGCTATATCAGGTACAAAGCTGGTATCGCCAAGCTTGAGGCCAATTGTTTGTAAATATAATTCTGCGCTGCGCAATGAAAAGCCACGTAAATCGGGCATTTCCACCATCGGTGGCATTTTTCTATTTACTGTCAAAAATATGGTGCGGTGTTCTTTCACGACTTCATCTTCTTCCGGTGTTTGTTTGATGACAGCTAATGGAGGTAATGAATCAATGTAAATAGAATCTTGCACTGCTACAGTAAAACCCTGTTGCTCAAGCATACGAACAGCCTCTGCATAAGGCTTACCAATTACAGAAGGCACTTTTGCACTTTCACCATGACTTGTCAAAAATGATAGTGAACTAAAAAATACTATTAAAATAATTGCAAGCAAGACAATTGCTGCAAGCAGATTAAATAAGAATGATCGTTTTGTAATAAATGAAAACACTTGTATAAATTATGATTGTGCCTGCGGCAATGATACTAATGCTTCTTCAATTAAACCCGAATAAAAATCCTGCAAACGCATGCCTGTCGCTGCTACCTGTTGTGGTATAAGACTGGCGGCACTTTGACCGGGTACAGTATTTACTTCCAACATGAATGGTTTTCCTGCCGCTTCATTATAAATAAAATCAATGCGTACCACACCACTACAATTGAGTAAAGCATAAATTTTCTTTGCTGTATTTCTTACTTGTTCTGCTATAGATTCTTCTACCACCGCAGGAGTAATTTCTTCACTCTTACCTTCATACTTTGCTTCGTAATCAAAAAAATCGTTTTTTGAAATCACCTCAGTGATGGGCAATGTTTTAATGACACCTCCGGATTTATAAACCCCAATTGTAAACTCTCTGCCCTGTATAAATTCTTCTACTAAAACCTGATCATCCTCTACAAATGCTTTCTCTAAAGCATCTGCTATTGCATCTACAGTATGTACTTTACTCATGCCTATACTACTACCACCATTATTTGGTTTTATAAACAATGGCAAAGTTAACTGTGATGCAATACTTTGTGGACTCACCTCGCTATCTTTAAAAATATGTATTGATTTTGCTACTGACACGCCACCAAAAGCAACCACAGCCACAGTATATCTTTTATTAAACGTAAGTGCGGATACTGCAGCACTACACGTAGTGTAGGGTATATGCAGCATATCAAAATAACCTTGCAGTTTTCCGTCCTCACCCGGTGTGCCGTGAATGCACATTAATACCACATCAAAAATAATTTTACCTTCTGGTACTAACAATGAAAAGTCATTGAGGTTGATGGTATAACTATGATCATCATCTATATTATAGTACCACCCATCAGGGCGTACATCAATTACAAACACATCATACTTGCTTTTATCCACATGAGCATAAACTGTTTTTACACTTTCATAACTCACTACTGCTTCGCCACTGTAACCACCCGTAAGTAGGGCTACTTTCTTTTTCATTGCCTTTTGTTGATGTGCAAATAAAACTTATTGTATGGAGGAAATATTTGGTGTGCATTATAATTTTTGTGGGGAGGCTGAAATTAACAGAAATTAAAAAAGGTAATGAGTTACGACTAATTACCTTTTTTCTTTTTGACAGTAACGGGAAATATCACCCGTCGTTAAATAATGCTTTGTTGGAGCATCAACCATTAGAATTCAAAAGTAGGGATTACAATGAGTTAAAACAATTTTTTTATTATCGAAAAGGGCTCTACCTTGGCAGAGTTTTGCTGATTTTTTTAGTATAATTTTACTATTATTTGTATCGATATCCCTTAATAACTGTAGTAAAAAAAATCCATTTTGATTTGATATGCTTGGGAAAAAAGTGTATTTAATATTTCGGATAAACTTCAATCTTAACAATGCAGAATACATAATAGAATTTGAGAAAATTAATTGGATACCAATCTGACAAGTTTTTAGATAAAGCTAAAATAAAAAGCTCCTACAGAGGAGCTTTTCAAAAAAATTAAACCAGAAATTTATTTTTTGGCGTATTTCTTTTTAAATTTATCAATACGACCCGCAGTGTCCACAAGCATATTTTTACCTGTAAAAAATGGGTGCGACATATTTGAAATCTCCAATTTTACAAGTAGATATTCATTGCCATCAT
>CALAGJ010000172.1 GCA_937892395.1 uncultured Parafilimonas sp. | reverse complement strand
GGCATACGATATATGCCTAAGTGACTGGAGTTCAGACGTGTGCTCTTCCGATCTTCAAACATCTGCCGGGCTTGCATTTGGAACACTTATGCATTTTAGGAAAATTGTTTTAAAAAAAGGAGATTATCTTTTTGTACCGGGTGCATCTGTAGACTTTTTATTAAGTGATGATTTAATTGAGTCAAACCAACTATTTGACTGGCTAAAAAATTTACATGCTAAGGGTGTATATGTATGCTCCATTTGTACAGGTGCATTCTTATTGGCTCAGTCAGGATTACTTAATGGCCGAAAATGTACAACCCACTGGAAAAGAACCGATCAGTTAAAAAAGCTTTACCCTTTAGTTCAGGTTACAGAAAATATATTATTTACAGCAGATGCAGGCATATACACCAGTGCAGGTGTGAGTGCTGGTATTGATATGGCACTCTACATTATTGCTCAGTTAGGCACTGATCATCTTGCCTTTCAAGTGGCAAGAGAGTTGGTTGTATATATGCGGAGAACAGGGGGCGACCCGCAACATAGTATTTTGTTGCAATACCGTAACCATATTCACAAGGGTATTCACAAGGTGCAGGATTATTTACATGAGCATATTGACAGAAAAAATAATTTAGACACACTGGCAGATATTGCTTGTATGAGCAGTAGAAGTCTGACCAGAATATTTAAAAAAGAAACTGGTATATCCGTCAAAAATTATATGACCCTGATTCGAAAAGAAAAATTGCAACATCTAGAAAAAAACCCTGATATCTCTAAGCAAGAAATGGCTGTTATATGTGGTTTGAAAAGTGAAAGACAAATCATGAGAATTATGAGTAATAGATAGAAAGGCTTCTTTCGCTATAGCAATATAAATGTAGTATTAAGATGAAGAAAACAGTTGGTATTTTTTTATTTGATAATGTGGAAGTACTTGATTTTGCTGGCCCATTTGAAGTATTTTCTGTAACTGGAGAATTGAACCCATCGCTTGAAATTGAAGTGGTAACAATTGCCAAAACTTTGAATCTAATTACTACAGTAAACGGATTGCTGATACAACCACGTTTCTCTATTTCCAATCATCCGCCAATTGATATATTTATTATTCCGGGTGGCAATGGCAGTCGACATTTATTAGAAGATGTTGAACTACTTCAATGGATGATGCAAACTTATCAAACATCTAATTTGAGCATTTCAATTTGTTCCGGTGCAAGAGTACCTGCTGCTCTGGGTTTACTTAACAATGCACCATTCTGTACTCATCACGGTGTGTATGCAGATATAGCTAAAATTGCTCCACAATCCATACCACAGAAAGAACTTAGATACATAAAGACAAATAATAAGCTATATACGGCAGCAGGTATTTCAGCAGGTATTGATGTTTCATTTCATGTAATAGAACAACTGTATGGATTACAAAGAGCACAAAACACCGCAACATATATGGAATACAAACTTGAGCTATAATCTTAAAACAAATTACCATGCATTCAATATATCAAAAAAGGCCGATTCGTTATATAGAATTATACCAAACAGAGCAGTGGAAAATTAAAATTTATAGCATATCCTCAAAACAGGAAATGGTAGATACCGCATGGATACAAAGAGCAAAGCAGCAGCTCCCAATTTGGTTGATGCGGGCAAATGATTATCCATTAAATACTTATAAAATAGCTACCCTCATACTACATGAAGGTAAAGAAGGATGCTTTGCTATTATTTGTTGGTGGATTGATGAAAATATGTTGCAACTTTTTGTTTACCTGGCTCCATATACAAATCCACAGGAGTTTCAATTGTATTCAGATAAAGGTATTGTAACCTGTGTATGGGAAATGGCTGTGCTATGGCATGAGCGGAATGTATGGGTAAAGCATGTTTTGATGCATCCAGAAAATCCGAATATGACTGCATATTTAAAAGATACACTAAATGATGATTTGTGATGAATTACCAAATTAGAAAAGCAATATTGCAAGACATACCTGCTATTATTAAGCTTTGTGCTGAACATGCCATATATGAAAAGGCAGCCTATAATAAATCAGGTAAAGCGGAGGGCTTAAAGGAGGCCTTATTTGGCAAAGATCCGGTACTGTTTTGTTATGTAGTTGTCAAAGATCAAACCCATATTGGCTATGCCACATATACAAAAGAGTATTCAACCTGGCAGGCAAATTATTATATACATATGGACTGTTTGTTCTTGACATATTCAGCACGAGGATTAGGTATTGGTGAGGCATTAGTAGCAACTATTGCAGAAGCAGCAAATGAAATGGATTGTGAGGTGCAATGGCAAACGCCGGCATTTAATGTTAGAGCATTAAAATTTTACAAAAGAATAGGTGCTACTGCAAAATGTAAAACAAGATTATACTTAGATAAAGATTCAATACAAAAACTTTTAATGTAAAATGACAAAGAATAAATTGATTTTGTTGCTCCTCTTTTTTGGAGCAGCACACTATAACTATGCACAGCAAAATAGTATAAACTCAGCAAATGCACAACACTCATCTGAGAGTGCTGTTGATGTGGAGCATATTAATTTGGATATACAGATTGATCCAATAAAAAAAAGTTTGAAAGGTATTGCAACCATACAGTGTTCACTATTGAGGCAATCATCAAGCATTCATTTAGACGCAGTAGATTTAGACGTATTAACCATAAGGCTACAACATAGTAAAAATTTGAATTTTTCTTATGATACTAGTAAGGTAGATAAGGCCCTTGAAATAACACTGGATAAAGCTTACAAGCCAAATGAAAAACTCATATTTGAGATTACTTACCAAATGAGTCATATTAATGAAACCGACCCATTTGCCATTGGAGGAAGTAATGGTGCAGGAGTTAGATTTTTAGCACCTTCCAGTTTTGAAAAAAGCCGTCAGGCGCAGGTTTGGTCTATGGGTGAGCCAACTGGAAATCGTTATTGGTTTCCTGGAAATGATGACCCCAATGACTTACGAACCACTACCCTACTACTCACAATGGATACCCCTTTTGTATGTATTTCGAATGGAAATTGTACACAAATTACGATGAATGATAATGGTACAAAAACATATAAATGGGAAATGAAAACACCATATCCAAATCATAAAACGGCATTTGTAATTGGCAAATTTGTGAACCATCAGCAGCAATATGGGCAAGTGTCAATCAATAACTATTGCTATCCTGCAGAAAAGAATGCGGTGATGGCTACAACTGAAAGGCTACCAGATATGATGCATTTTTTTAGTCAGCTAACTCAAAAAGAATACCCTTACTCTTCATATACACAGGCATTTGTACAAGAGATACCTTGGGGCATAGCAAATACCACTTTAGCAACACAAACTGAAAACATGATTGATGATTATCCCACCCATAAAGATTACTTGTATCTATGGGATGCATTAGAAGGTGAATCGCTTGCTGCACAATGGTTTGGTAATTACGTAGGCATTTCAAGTTGGGATGACGTATGGCTTGAAAAAGGTTTGAGCCGTTATGTTTCATGGATGTATTGTGAATACAAAAACGGGCATGATGAGTTTTTACTTTATCAATATGTGACCGATTTTTTCTCTTATAAAGGCACTTGGGATGCGGGTGTAAAAATACCGATTGTACGAAGTAATTATGATTTGAAAGCAGAGCTTACAGATCCAAAATATTTGGAAAGTAATTATCCTTATTTCAAAGCTGATCTTGTATGGCATATGCTACGCAAAGAGCTGGGCGATGAAAAATTTAAACTGGTATTACAAAAATATATAAAAACCTTTGGAGGCAAAACTGCATCCACAAAGGATATCATTCATATTGTGGATGCTGTAAATGGCAAACCCATGCAATGGTTTTTTGATCAATGGGTATATCATACAGGTCATCCAATATTTGAAGTTGCTAAAAATTATAATCTGGCACAACACCAATTAAATATTTCAATAAAACAATTGCAGCAGCCAGATACAGCTATAAATGCACCACAGGTTCAATTCTTTCAGGGAAAAATGGATATTGAAATTGACGATAGCGTGTATACCATTTTTTTACAACCCAAATCCGAAAATGAATTTTCTTTTGACTTGCGTAAAGAACCCATGTTTGTAAATATTGACTATGAAAATACATGGATAAAAGAACTCAACATTAAAAAGCCTACAAGTGAATGGCTATATCAATTAAGTCATGATAAAGATATTATGGGTAGGTATTTTGCCTTACTTGCATTATCGGCAGAAGTAGGTGACAGTACAACTTCATCAACAGATAGAAATGCAATCTGGAATGGTATAAAAGAATTGCTACAATCTAATGTCTATTGGCGTTTAAAATATGCAGCGTTGCTACAAGTACAAAGCTTGTTTAATGCTGGCATGAATGGTCAGTCCGGCTTCACTTTTACACCAATTATTGTAAATGAATTGAAAGAGGTGGTACAGAATAATACAGCATGGGTTAGGGCTACCGCAATTGCAGTATTAGGCATGAGCAAAGATTCAACGCTATCACCTTTCTATTTATTACACCTCAATGATTCCAGTGAACGTGTGGTCAATTCCGCAGCCATTGCATTAGGTAAATCCAAAAGTTCCTCTGCATATGATAATTTAATTAAACTCATTGAAAAGCCATCATGGAAAAATCAAAGTTTAATCAGTGCTTTATATGCATTAACACAATTGAAAGATGAACGGGCTCAAGCAATAGCATTGGCCGCAGCAACAAATTCCGTAGCACCACACTGGACTTTGGCCACTCCAGTTTGGGACCATAGATTAGCTGCTATAAATACACTTGTAGCCATTGGTAAGGACGATAGTGTATATCCATTTTTAAAGTCTCTCTTTTTGCAGGCTATACAGGAAGATAATATGAATGATATTTTTTATGTTGCACAGCAAATTTCCATGCTAAATGTAGCGGAAGCTCAGGAAATATTTGAAACTTTAAAAAATAAATACAACAATAATGCTGATGCCCTTTCAGCAGCTCAAAGTTTAGAATTACAATTTCAAAATAATATAAAAAAATAAATATGACACGTTCACAATTGAATCCACTTCCAGAGTATTTTGATCGCTACATCAATATGTGTGATGATGTAGAGCTGTTGGATGCACTAAAAATTTGTATTGAAGAGATAAATAGTTTTCCATTGGATAAATGGAATGCATTGGGTGATAAAGTTTATGCCCCCGGCAAATGGACTATAAAAGATATGCTACAACACCTCATTGACACCCAGAGAATCTTTGCATACAGAGCTTTAGCTATTGCCAGAAACGAAACTGCAATGCTGCCCTCTTTTGATGAAGATATGTATGCAAATGCGGCTCAAGCCTCAGTTAGAAATTTAGAGGATTTGATTGATGAACTGCGCTTAGTATATCAATCATTTCTGGTATTGTATAAAAGTTTTTCTGCTGATACCTTAACAAAGAAAGGAAAGAGTTATAAGGGTTTCTATTCAGTAGCTGATATTGGTTTTACAATGGCAGGCCATCAGCGTTGGCATTTAAAGGTATTAGAAGAAAAATACTATCCATTGATTAGTTAGTTATCAACTATCATATTAAAAATGCTCCTTTTTGTAGTTTTTTTTATCATGAAAAACAATAAAGGAGCATACTTCATAGACACATTCAAGTAAATGACCAGCCAAAATTTTGCTTATTTAGCATCAAAACTAAACTTGCCTAACTGTGGTGTGAATTTAAAGCTAACATAAGTCCACCAAGGTATTCGATTTGCATCACCGGATTTTTTTATGGCAACCATACTGTTCGTTACAGCTGCCCAACAAGCACCATATTCTAATTCTACATCTTTTGTAAATTTATAATTGAGGCGCCAGTCATTTTCAAATCCCATATACTTTTTTATAACAGCTCCATCTTGTAAAAAATTGTTTTGTGAGTAAAACAAATGGCTTTCCATTCGTAAGTAAAGTTTATTTTTTTGATACCAGAAAAATAAATATGGATTGATCAATCCTGCATTATTTAGGTCTGTGGGAAATGTGGTAAAGAAATCCATATTTCCATTAAAGCGATGGGCCACACCATACAACGCTACAAAGCTGTTGTCTTTGTCAAATGGTTTTTTTGCATCTTGACCACTCATTACTTCTGCACCAAGTCTTACTGTCCACGCCTTTTTGGTCCACTTTAGTTCAGGATTTAAAAAGTAGGCAGAAATTTTATTACCAATAGAATCTTTACCATACTGGTAATAAGCCATCATAATTGCAGTCCATTCATTCTTATTATAAGTTATGTTTCCACCACTTGTAAAACGCATAAATGTGGTTTTGTAATTGCTGCCCCCACCGGATTTTTGAAAACCGTCAGCAACATTTAAAGTCTGTATATTCCAATTAGGATGAATCTTATAATTTAAGTAATGAACGTTTAATGTTTTATAATTTGAGAACCCGGAAGGCTGATATTTAGATGTAAAAATGTTCTCACTACTTTGATTGTAAGCGGTTAAAAATTCTGTCTGCAGATTTTTATTGTTTTTATAAATAAAGCGAAATGCGTCATGGGCATTGGCTGAATTGCGCCAGTCATTCTCTGCAAAGAGACGCTGGTTGTCATATATGACTCTTTGCCTACCAATTCTAAAAGATATTTTATCGTTTAGTTTTGGCTCTGCGTAGGCTTCAAAAAAACTGATAGGTACAGAAGGATTTCTTGGATCTACCTGACCCCAGGTTCGGCTTTCTTGTAAAGACAATACCATGTCCAATTTTTTACTCCTATAGTCCATGGTAAGCCTGGTGCGGTGTATCGTAAAGAAAGCAGGTAAAGTATCTCCAAATGGAAGGTTCCGATATCCATCTCTAAATTCTGAACGGGTACGAAGTTCTGCCTGAAACGACAATGAGTTTTGCTGTTTCTGAGTTGCTTTAGTTGTATCCTGTAGGGGTTTATGATTCAACGTATCCTTTGTAGCCTGTGTTTTGGCTTCTTGCACAAAAAAGAAAAGGATTAATAAAACAGTGCACTTTTTCATTTTAATAATATTGAAGTTGCAAATATATATCCTATTAATTTAGTAGAAAATATAATATCTATAGAATTAATAGGATTTAATTTATAATTGCAAAAAATTAAGTATGGAAATAACTATTGTTAGATCGGAAGAGCACA
>CALAGJ010000171.1 GCA_937892395.1 uncultured Parafilimonas sp. | reverse complement strand
CTGCACGGCCATCTGCCTGCTGAAAACTGATTCTGTAAAAGTTGGTTACCCCCGCAGCCGCAGTTCCATCTTCATACCTATAAGCCGCTGCCTTATGCTGTGGCATTACAGTAGCAATCTTATTAAAATTGATACCATCCGTACTCCGCTCCACCACCATATTTTGCAGGGTAGTTTCTGTATAGGTTTGCCAGTAGAGGGTATTGATATTATTTTTTCTTTCTCCTGTTAAAGCGCTAAAACCAAGCGGCAACAATGGCTCCTGGAAAAAATAGGCAGCGCCGGAGTGATAAACATAATTTTCTCCATTTTCATCAAAACTTTCATAGTTGGCGCCGCAGAGTATATAGCCACCGGATATGCCCACTGAGCCGCCAAAACGTTGTTCAAAATCTTCAAATATATCCGGGTCTCTGTCCGGGGCTGTTATCTTTTGTATTTCTGTCCATATACCCGCTTCATTTTTTTGATAGATATAAGCAGCGCCAGTACTTTTGCAATAGTTTTGATTATTTTCATCATAACTATTACCGGGTGCGCCTACTACAATATAATCTCCTTCAAAATCAATAGAAGTACCAAAGCCGTCAAATTCTCTGCCATCTGATGGTTCTATGCGTTGTACTTCTGTCCATATTCCTCCGTTGTTTTCAAAAATATAGGCAGCCCAAGAAATAGCGCCTCCTCCAGAAGAAATTAATTGGTTAGACTTCATGACGAGCCCGCCACCAAGCCCACGCTCTGTAGTTTTTAGTCTTTGTATTTCCGTCCATACACCCCCCTCATTTTTAAAAATATATACTGAACCGGAATCGTTATCACCATTGCCTGCAATAGCCGCATAATCCCCATCAATGGCCACAGAACGTCCAAACCTATCCCCCACATTACCACGATCCGAAGCTAATATTTTTTGCACAAAAGCCCAGTCGTCTACGTTGCGACGATACAGGTAGGCAGAGCCTGCACCCAGAACAGTATTTTCACCATTCTCATCCTCTCCATCCTGGGGCGAACCCACAATTATCCAGTCACCAGATATAGCTATCTGGCTGCCAAACTCATCCAAATATTCCCGATCTGGTGCAAATAGTTTTTTGACTTCTATAATTTCTCCATCTCTGTTTTCAAATACATAAACAGCGCCTGCACTTTCTACATCGCCCAAGCCTTCAAACGGAGCGCCTATTACGGCATAGTTGCCATCCATGGCTATACTATAGCCAAATGCATCAAATGGGGTTCTATCTGATGCTACTATCTTTTTTACGGAACTCCATACGCCTGCTTCTGATTTTTGGTAAAGGTAAGCCGCACCAGCATCGTCAATATAATCTCCTCCATTTTTATTAAAATCATTTCTCCAGCATCCAATCATTGCATAGTCTCCATCGATACAAACATGCTGGCCAAATAAATCATTGGCAACTGCTCTTTTGCTTTGAGCAACTTTTTCTAAAAAATTCCAACTTTGGCCATAAGTTTTGTCAACCATAAAAACAAGCAAGCAGGCGGTAAGCAAATAAAGAATAGTTCTTTTCACAATGATCAATTTATAACCTAAGCAAATATATGGTGCGCTGTCTGCTACCACCATTGTCTGAACCATTGATTCGTTTGATTACGTTTATTTCACTGATTCATTTTGCAATTTAGATTCATTAATCATTCACAATCTCTTTCACAAATCACATAGTGCTTCGTCACGCTATTGACTACTCCAATATGACCCTTCCTTGCCGTAGGTATTGAAGTAGGTGAACTGCTGCGGTATGCTGTTGGTCATTCCCCGAAGGGGGAAAATGTCTGAACTAAGATTTTTTTGATGTAATGATTAGAAGGATGGTGGGGTTTTTCCTGCATAATCATTCCCCGAAGGGGGAAAATGTCTGAACTAAGATTTTTTGATGTAATGATTAGAAGGATGGTGGGGTTTTTCCTGCATAATCATTACCCGAAGGGGGAAAATGTCTGAACTATGATTTTTTGAATATATGATGGGGAGGATGGTAGGGTTTGGGTGGGGAATATTTGACAAGTCTGGAAGATGTAGGCCATATCAATGAACTATTCAAAATAGATAGTTGTTCTTGTCATTGTATGTTTTATGTACAACTGTATGCTGCAGTATATCAACCTTTTGCTGCAGACAATACAAAATTTAGTCATAGATTAGGAAATAATATTTTTGCTGTATGATTTATAGAAATATGGAGGACTGTGTACTCCATTTAGAAAAACATGGGCATTTGATAAGAATTAAAGAACCCGTTGATTCAAATGTAGAAATGTCTGCTATTCATTTAAGGGTTTTTGAACAAGGTGGACCTGCACTTTTTTTTGAAAATATTAAAGGTTGTACCTACAGAGCTGTGTCCAATTTATTTGGCACTTTAGACAGGAGTAAGTTCATTTTCCAAAACCGATTTACAGCGGTACAGGAATTGATTCAGTATAGAAAAAACCCATTAGAACTATTAAAGCACCCATTAAAAGCCATGTATGCAGCGGGGATAGCTGCCGCTGCACTGCCGTTGAAAAATCCACTATTTCGTTCACCATTTGATTTGGTTCAAATAGAAGATATTCCACTCATAAAACATTGGCCACAGGATGGAGGCGCATTTGTAACCCTACCACAAGTGTATACAGAAAATGCGGATAAGCCTGGCATTTTCGGAAGTAATGTAGGCATGTACAGAATTCAACTTACTGGCAATGCATATACCACCAACAAAACCATTGGTTTGCATTATCAATTACATAGGGGCATTGGTGTGCATCAAACCATTGCTACCCAAAAAAATATACCGCTCAAGGTGAGTGTATTTGTGGGTGGCCCACCGGCGCATAGTCTTGCAGCTGTTATGCCTTTGCCCGAAGGGATGAGTGAACTTAGTTTTGCTGGCCTTATAGGTGGCAGAAGATTTAGGTACAGATATGAAGATGGCTATTGCCTAAGTACGGATGCAGATTTTATAATTACAGGGTCTGTTGTTAATAATGAAGTATTGCCCGAAGGGCCCTTTGGAGATCATTTAGGATATTATAGTTTACAACATGATTTTCCGGTAATGCAGGTACATAAAGTATATGCCCGTAAAAATGCAATATGGCCTTTTACAGTAGTGGGAAGGCCACCTCAGGAAGACACAAGCTTTGGTGCCTTAATACATGCTTTAACTGGTGATGCTATAGAACAGGAAATACCCGGATTGAAAGAGGTGCATGCCGTAGATGCTGCAGGAGTACATCCCTTATTGTTTGCCATAGGTAGTGAAAGATACACCCCCTATAGCCCTACACAACAGCCCGGCGAAATACTTACCATTGCAAATCATATACTTGGTACAGGACAACTTAGCCTTGCAAAATTTTTATGGATTACTGCGCCATTTGAGGGAGCCGTATCAACAGCTAACAGTGAGCAGTTTCTTACTTACATACTTCAAAGAATAAATTGGGAAAGAGATATCCATTTTTATACCAACACAACTATTGACACGTTAGACTATTCCGGCTCAGGGCTGAACAAAGGAAGCAAGGTGGTGTTAGCGGCTTATGGCCCGGTTATAAGGGAATTAACGAAGGCCATACCAGATATATTAATCAATAATCAGCTCATTAAACAAGCTGCGCTTGCCATGACCGGCATAGTTTGTATTCAAACCAAAACCTTTACAACTTATGATCAGGCTGAAAGGGAAATGGATCAACTATCCACTTATCTACAACCATACACCAATGAGCTGCTCAAAACTCCATTGATGGTGCTATGTGATGATGCCTGTTTTACTGCTACAACAATACATAATTTTTTATGGGTAAGTTTTACAAGAACAAATCCATCACATGACATCTATGGTGTAGATGCTTTTACAAACTTTAAGCATTGGGGCTGCAAGGGCCCATTGATCTTAGATGCCCGCATTAAACCACATCATGCACCAGTACTGGAAATGGATAAACAAGTGATAAAAAATGTGGAGCATCTTTTTGAAAAAGGTTCATCACTATACGGGTACTAAGTATAAAAAAAATTGGGGCTGATTAAGAATAATCGCCCCTTTTTTTCAACCCTAAACCCTTAAAAAACGTTATATAAAATTTCATAAACCGTGCCAACTATAAAATAATTTTAACTTTTTTTCTTTAAAAAGTATTTTTTTTCAAATCGGGATAATAAAAATGGTTTAGCATTCTTATTATGGGATTAATTTCCCTTTCGGGGTTTTTGGAAAAAGACAAAACCAAATCTGTGGTGTGGCATCAGAAAAAATTTGCGATTAATTTTCGCTTTGTAGTTTAGCAACCTTCAGTAAAATGGGTAGAGTAG
Source organism: uncultured Parafilimonas sp. (assembly GCA_937892395.1). GTDB lineage: Bacteria > Bacteroidota > Bacteroidia > Chitinophagales > Chitinophagaceae > CALAGJ01. The sequence continues at coordinate 6,305 of CALAGJ010000171.1, read as the reverse complement.
TAAAAAAAGCAAAAGTATCTGCGGCAGCGCCATCGGAAGTAGATGGAATTGTAATAAAAGGTGCAAGGGTTCATAACTTGAAAAACATTGATGTAGTTTTTCCTCGCAATAAATTTATTGTAGTAACTGGTGTATCTGGCAGTGGTAAATCCAGCTTATGTATGGATACACTATTTGCAGAAGGACAGCGTAAATATGCGGAAAGCCTTAGTGCCTATGCCCGCCAGTTTATGGCACGTATGGTAAAGCCAGATGTAGATTATATCAAAGGGCTTTGCCCAGCCATAGCTATAGAACAAAAAGTGATAACCCGTACTCCTCGTAGCACGGTGGGTAGTATGACAGAAATTTATGATTACCTCCGCTTATTGTATGCCAGGGTGGGAAAAACTATTTCGCCAATAAGTGGAAATATAGTAAAAAAAGATGATGTGCCAGATGTAGTAGCTGCCATTCAAAAACTACCCATCAACAAGAAAGTCTTTTTGCTCATTCCTTTCAAACAACATCTTCATCGCAGAGCCAAAGAAGAATTGCAAATCTTACTTCAAAAAGGGCTTACTCGTTTGTATAAAAGAGCCACAAAAGGCCATGAATCTGCCATTGTTTTGATTGAAGATCTATTGCAAGAGCAAGAAGCATATATGGATGAATGGACGGGTTACAAAGAAAACAGTGCGGCATGCTATGTTTTAATAGACCGTTTTATAACAAAAGAATGGGATGAGGAAGATATACATAGGATGAACGATAGTGCAAGCCTTGCATTTTATGAAGGTGAGGGTGATTTAATGTTGGAAATAAATGAAAAACAACTCATTCATTTTAGCAATAGGTTTGAATTGGATGGAATTAAATTTGAAGAACCAGTACCCAATCTTTTTTCATTCAATAACCCTTATGGGGCATGCCCTACCTGCGAAGGATTTAGCCAGGTGCTTGGTATAGATAAAGATTTGGTAATACCAGATGCCAGTCTCAGCTTATATGATGGGGCAGTGGCTCCATGGAAAGGAGAAAAATTAGTATGGTGGAAAGATCAATTTTTAAAAGGTGCTAAGGAAATTGGCTTTCCAATACATAAGTCAATTGCAGATTTGTCTGAGGCACAATATCAAACACTATGGAATGGATCTGGTAAAATACTTGGCATAAATGAATTTTTTAAAGATGTAGAACAACAGTTATATAAAGTACAGTATAGGGTTTTATTGAGTAGATATAGAGGCCGCACCTCCTGTCCGGAATGTGGTGGATATCGGCTACGCAAAGAGGCACTATATGTAAAAATTACCGACAAACACATTGGAGAACTTTGTAGAATGCAGGCAGTGGATTTGCAAAAATGGTTTAGCAAATTAGAACTGTCAAAACAGGATGCGGCCATAGCCAAAAGAATTTTGTTAGAAATAAATCAACGCTTAGAAACCCTGACAGATGTGGGTTTGGGATACCTGAACTTAGATCGTTTGGCCAATAGCCTAAGTGGTGGCGAAAGCCAGCGCATACAGCTTACAAAAAGTTTGGGTAGTACCCTTACAGATTCCCTTTATATCTTGGATGAACCCTCCATAGGACTGCACGCAAGGGATACTAAAAAGCTTATTCAAGTATTATATAAACTGCGCAATGCTGGCAATACAGTTGTAGTAGTAGAACATGATGACCTAATGATGCGTATGGCAGATCATATAATTGATATGGGCCCATTAGCCTCACACTTAGGTGGTGAAATTGTAGCCACAGGAACTTATGATGCAATCTGCAAAGTAAAACATAGCCTTACAGCGCAGTACCTCAATGGCAGTAAAGTAATTAGAAAATTAGAACTGCCCACAAAATTAAAGAAATGGATATCTGTGGAAGGTGCCAGACAAAACAATTTGAAAAATATAACGGTCAATTTTCCACTACATACACTATGTGTGGTAAGTGGGGTAAGTGGTAGTGGGAAAACAACTTTGGTTAAGCAAATTTTATATCCTGCACTCATGAAGTTGCTTGGAGAAGCGACAGACAAACCGGGTTTGCATACAGCAATTGGTGGAGATTGGAAAGAAATAACCCATGTGGAGCTGGTGGATCAAAATCCAATTGGTAGAAGTAGCCGTAGTAATCCAGTTACCTATATAAAGGCATGGGATGGAGTAAGAGACCTTTTCAGTTCATTACCCTTGTCAAAAATTAGGGGCTTTCAACCCAAGCATTTTTCATTTAATGTAGATGGTGGCCGCTGTGATGCCTGCAAGGGAGAAGGCGAACAAATTATAGAAATGCAGTTTTTGGCAGATGTGCATCTGACCTGTGATGTATGCAAGGGAAAAAGATTTAAGGAAGAAGTGCTGGAAGTACAATATAAAGATAAGAATGTATATGATGTACTTGATATGAGTGTGGATGAAGCAATAACATTTTTTAGTGCGGCCGCTCAAAACTATCAACGGGAATCGCTATCCATTTCAAAAGCATTGCAACCACTTCAAGATACAGGTTTGGGCTACATGAAGCTGGGGCAAAGTAGCGATACCATCAGTGGTGGCGAAGCGCAAAGAATAAAGCTGGCTTCATTTTTAGGCAGGGGAAATGTAGCAGATCCTGTGCTATTTATTTTTGATGAACCAACCACTGGACTTCATTTTCATGATATCAATAAATTATTAGCGGCTTTTGAAGCACTGATACAAAAAGGCCATAGCGTATTGGTAATAGAGCATAATATTGATGTAATTAAAGCTGCAGGATGGTTAATAGAATTGGGTCCTGGTGCAGGCAATGATGGTGGTCAACTTGTATATGAAGGTTTGCCTTCCGGTATTAAAAAACAAAAGCAAAGTGCCACATGTGAATTTGTGTAAAGTAGTTTTAACTATATAAGACGGAAACATCTGTATTTTGCTAACCTGATTTCGGTTTAAGCTCCGATTAATTTTTGTTGATTAAATGGAGCGGTGAGAGCAGTGGTTGTTTCTTGAATATTTTGTTTGATGGAAGGTTTTTTGATGGAGGAAAGAGTAAACGACAATAACACCCACAATGTGTAAAATCAATCTGGCTGTATTTGAGTGCATGATATGTTCCACTTGGTAAATATTTTTTATTCGTCATTTACTTTTTCAATTAACAAGCGATTGCGGAGCAATAAATTTTCTTCATTGTTCAATGTTTTTTTTCATATTTCTTCTTACACCAGTTATTAATTGTATGCCTTCATCAAAAAGTAAATCTGCCGATGCTTTATTGAAATATCCTTTACCCCCTAGAAACTTTTCCAAACATTTCTTTGGTCATACTGGATGTTATTTTTAGACTACTGATGTGTGTATTGCCCTGTGAGAGATAGAATGAGGAGATTTCACCTTTGTTATTTATGGTGAAGTAGAAGATGACACAGTCAATATACAATCAGGAGGTGGAGGTACTATTACTTATTGTTCATCCAAAACGTCTAACTCTACTTATGAAGGTATAAGAAAAGTAGTTTTAAACACCATTAGTAATAGCTCCGGACAATCCACATATACTGATTATACTTTCATATCAATAAATCTCACAAAGGGATCATCTTATTAAGTGTCGATTACGCCTTCTAAAAGTATAGCAACTGACAAAGAAGGTTGCAACATATTTTTTTCAAACTTCTTCTCCATTAAATTGAACTACCTTGATAGCATATTCGAAAAGCACTAACCAGATTACACATCTATCTTCGCATACTTAGCATGGGTTTCAATAAATTCTCTACGAGGAGGCACTTCATCTCCCATGAGCATACTAAATACACGGTCTGCTTCTGCTGCACTTTCTATGGTTACTCTTTTTAATGTGCGTCTTATAGGATCCATTGTAGTTTCCCAAAGCTGATCAGCATTCATCTCACCCAAACCTTTGTATCGCTGTGTATTAACACTGTCATCTTTGCCACCGCCAATTTTTTCTATAAGCATTTTGCGTTGTTCTTCATTATAGGCATACTCCTGTTCTTTTCCTTTTTTCACCAAATACAATGGTGGTTGTGCTATATATACATAGCCTTCCTGCACCAATTCTTTCATATATCGGAATATAAAAGTTAGGATTAATGTGGCTATATGGCTACCATCCACATCAGCATCCGTCATGATGATGAGTTTATGATATCGCAGTTTTGTAATATTGAGTGCCTTTGGATCATCAGGTGTACCAATGGTTACACCCATTGCCGTAAATATGTTTCTAATTTCTTCGTTTTCGTAGATTTTATGCTCCATTGCTTTTTCTACGTTGAGTATTTTTCCACGAAGTGGAAGAATAGCTTGGTAGCTTCTGTCACGGCCTTGTTTTGCTGTACCACCTGCACTGTCTCCTTCTACTAAATAAAGCTCACATTTGTTTGGGTCTCTTTCACTACAATCTGCAAGTTTGCCGGGTAAACCACCCCCACTAAGTACTGTTTTGCGTTGTACTAATTCTCTGGCTTTTTTAGCTGCCACCCTTGCTTGTGCTGCAAGAATTACCTTGCTAATAATATTTTTTGCCTCCTTTGGATTTTCCTCTAAATAGGCCTCTAACGCTCTGTTTACAGTGCTTTGTACGATTCCGCTTACTTCACTATTACCCAGTTTGGTTTTGGTTTGCCCTTCAAACTGTGGCTCGGGTACTTTTACAGATATAATGGCACTCAGTCCTTCTCTAAAATCATCTCCTTCTACTTCTACTTTTGCTTTTTCAAAAAGACTTTCTTTATCTCCATAACTTTTAAAAGTACGGGTAAGCGCTGTTCTGAATCCGCTTACATGTGTACCTCCTTCAATGGTGTTGATATTGTTTACATAGCTAAAAATATGCTCTTTAAAATCATCGTTGTAAGTGAGTGCTACTTCTACTGCCACATTGGTGGCTTCATCCAATCCTTCTACATAAAGTGTTGTTGATATCAGTGGGTTTCTCTTTGCACTTTTATCTAACATTTCTACAAATTCTACAATACCACCTTCACTATAAAAAGTTTTCATCCAGGCATTGCCAGATTCATCTACCTCTCTCAAATCTGTGAGGTCTATTTTTATGCGTCTGTTCAAAAAGGACAATTCTCTCAGTCTGCCTTCCAATATTTCCCTGTTGTAAATTAGGGACTGGAAAATAGTGCTATCCGGCCAGAAATGTACTTTGGTACCTGTAAGGTCCGATACCCCAGCTTCCCTTACGGAATATTGGGGAATACCCATTTTATATTCCTGCTCAAATATTTTACCTTCTCTTTGTACAGTTACATGCAGGTGCTGGCTCAATGCATTTACGCAACTTACGCCCACACCATGTAAACCACCGGAAACTTTGTAAGTGTTTTTATCAAATTTACCACCGGCATGTAGTACTGTCATTACCACTTCCAGGGCACTTCTTTTTTCTTTCGTATGCATGGCTGTAGGTATGCCCCTGCCATCGTCTGTAACGCTAATGCTATTATCTGTGTGGATGGTTACGGTTATGTTTTTACAATAGCCGGCCAATGCCTCATCTATTGAATTGTCCACTACTTCATATACAAGATGGTGTAGGCCCTTTACACCAATATCGCCAATATACATGGCAGGACGTTTACGCACTGCTTCTAAACCTTCTAAAACCTGTATGCTGTCTGCACCATAGCCACTCTGCGGCTGTTGAGACTGATTTAAATCTTCACTCATAATCTGATTCCTTCAAAAACCCTCTTTGTATGCCGATACCTATTCCGAATACAGGGATTTTTAAGGTGTGCGAAGATAAGGATTTTGAGGTTGGGGTTTGTTAATCAAAAAAGACTATAAAACTGATTGATTTTATTTCAAAATGAAACAAAATGAAGCTACAGAATATGCATTTCACAAAAAAATGATTTTCTACTACTTATACCATTTCAGCTTCAAAAAGCGTGGTCTATATAAATGTCCATCATGCTGAATATCCCCTCCCCAAAAATTAAAAGAGTTTACATTGTAAGAAATTCGAAGCTCACCTGTCTGACTCAGGGCAGGATGGCCTTTGGCATTATATGGAAAATATAAAGGGCCTTTGAGCACATCTTTTCCAACCTTATATAATCTTATAATAGGGCCAAAAGGGCCATAAGGGGTGTGGCTAAGCCGCATACCCACATAAGGTCCTAAACCATCCACTTGAAATATAAGTGCATACCTTCCATCTGGCAGTGGACTAATGCTCATTTCATTCGATAGTCTTGAAGTTACATCTGCCACTTTGTTTATATCCGGGTTCCAGTTACTACCATCCCAATATCTCCAAAGGCTGAAATCTTCAAAATCCTTTGGCTGCACACGTGCTAT
>CALAGJ010000170.1 GCA_937892395.1 uncultured Parafilimonas sp. | reverse complement strand
GAACATTCTACCTCGCATCAACTTTTGTGCTGGGTTGACAGTTTAGTGCTTCGTAATCGCCACCTTCGCCAAGCCAAAAAACGTTATGTGCTATTTTAAAACAACCAAGAACAAACAATGACAGACAACAATTTTGACATAACAATATTAGACCTTCATTGGATAAAGGACGTTGACGATACGACAGACCTTTGTGCACATGGACACGTTTTTTTAAAAATAGGAGACCAAATCGTTTCTGATAAAACAACGGGCGACTGGACTTTAAGTTCCACTGCATTATCCCTTCTGCGGACGATTAAAAAAAATTATGAAAGAGATGATTATTCAAACCAGTTGTTGCCTTGCTGCGGACACTTTTTTATAGCAGACGACAATCAAGAAACGGTAATAATTCAAGGATGTGACACCGGAATTGACTGGGAAATTGTTCATACAAACAACAACACAGTAAGGCACATTTTAGATAATGGATATGAAATAACCATTAACAAAGAAACTTATAAAAATAAAGTGCTTGAATTTGCTGACCAAGTAGAACAGTTTTTCAAAGACAGTAAACCAAAGACAATTCCAACTGACGACTTTAACCGAAAAGGATATTTGGCATTTTGGAAGGAATGGAGAAACTTACGAGACGAATGGAAATAAAAACAGCACACAACATTTAGACCTATAACCGAAAGGTCCCACAAAACATCCATAAAAACTTATAAAATTAAACGAACTGGGGGCTTTTGGCTATACGTTGCTCAGCAACGCCGGGTCATGCAGGATGGTAGTGTTGTATTGGTGGCTTAGTATAGCTTTTTGCGCAGGTTTATTGTTTAGCATTTGCGTTCTATTTTCCATTGCCATCAGCATCCTCTACTCCATTTTCTGATTGCAGTACAAATCTTTTCTTACTCTGTTTTTAATCAGATGGAAAATGATATAACTGATACGAACTGATGATTGATTTTATAGTGGGATGATTGTTTAAAACAGAGGTATAAAGGAAATGTGTTTTTACAGGCATGGATAAAAGGTTTTACCCAAAAGCGTTGTTTCATGAAACCAATAATGGCCTAGCCCTATTTTTGCCAAAACCTTACTGTGGATACAAATACATTTATTCTTATTTTAGTAGTGGCCATTCTCATTACAGGTAGCGTAGTTTATATTATTACAAGCCGTATGATAAGTAGAAATCATCCGGCCCTCAAACCTGTAGGTACAGATAGTGAAACCAGACAATTACAACTGCAAGCTTATGAGCGCCTTTTGTTGTTGGCAGAAAGAATCTCTATTCCATCTCTACTCCAGAGGCTGCACCAGCCGGGCATTACAGCCAAGGAAATGCAGCTATTGCTTACTCAAAATATTCGCTCAGAGTTCGATTACAACCTCACTCAGCAGATTTATATATCTGCCAATGCATGGCAGATACTCAAAAATTTTAAAGAACAAAATATCCTCATTATTCATACCGTAGCTTCTCTGATGCAGCCCGGAAGTTCGTCCACAGACTTGAATAAACAAGTAGCAGAATATCTGGCAGCAAATGGCAAATTGGATTTATATGAAAATGTAACAGAACTGCTTACCATAGAAGCTAAAAAATTAATGTGATATTTAAAAGATATGATGGAAGAAAAAAAAGTTATTACCGATAGTGATATAGAGATAAAAAAACTATACACCGCAGATGATCTTGCTCAAACTACCAATCCGGGCATACCCGGTTCTATGCCCTACACCCGTGGCGTACAGGAGAATATGTATAGAGGCAAGCTGTGGACTATGCGCCAATATGCAGGATTTAGCACCGCAGAAGAGAGCAATAAAAGATACCATTATTTATTAAACCAAGGTGTGATGGGTCTAAGTGTGGCATTCGATTTACCCACACAAATTGGTTATGACAGCGATCATGCATTAGCCGAAGGCGAAGTAGGAAAAACAGGTGTGGCCATAGATAGCATTGAAGATATGCAGCGATTGTTTAATGGCATTAAACTTCAGGATATTTCTACTTCTATGACCATCAATTCTACTGGTTATATTTTATTGTCACTGTATGTGGCGCTTGCCAAGCAGCAAGGTGCTGACTTAAAAAAAATATCCGGCACCATACAAAATGATATCTTGAAAGAATATGCGGCCAGGGGTACTTATATCTATCCACCAAAACCTTCTATGCGCATCATCACAGACATATTTGAATGGTGCAGCAAGGACTTACCAAAATGGAATACCATATCAATAAGTGGCTACCATATAAGAGAGGCAGGCAGCACCGCCGTGCAGGAAATTGCCTTCACCCTAAGCAACGGCAAAGCCTATGTAGAAGCAGCATTGGCAAAAGGTTTAGATATAAATGTATTTGGCAAAAGGTTGTCATTTTTCTTTAATGCACACAATAATTTATTTGAAGAAGTAGCAAAGTTTAGAGCAGCACGTCGCATGTGGGCAGGCATTATGCAGGAGCTTGGAGCCACCGATCCAAAAGCAATGATGCTGCGCTTTCATACACAAACGGGAGGCAGCACACTTACTGCCCAGCAGCCCATGAATAACATTTCGAGGGTAACCATACAAGCACTTGCAGCAGTGCTGGGTGGTACCCAAAGTTTACATACAAATGGCTATGACGAAGCGCTGAGTCTACCTACAGAGCAGGCTGCCCGAATTGCTTTAAGAACCCAACAAATTATTGCATTTGAAAGTGGTGCGCCAGACACGGTGGATCCATTGGCTGGTAGTTACTATATAGAAAGCCTAACGCATGAAGTAGAACATCAAGCCACGCTACTCATGCAAAAAATAGATGCTATGGGCGGTAGTGTGAGTGCAATAGAAGAAGGTTTTATACAAGATGAAATAGCAAGCAGCGCATACCGCTATCAGCAGCAGGTGGAGCTGGGTGAAAAGATAATTGTGGGTGTAAATAAATTTGAGATAAATGAAATGGATAGTACACCAATTTTTAAAATAGATGATAGCATTAGACAAATGCAATCAGAAAAATTACAAGCACTTCGTGCAATGAGGAATCAGCAGCTGGCAGACAATAACCTTGCAGCCCTAAGCACTGCTGCAAAAGATGGCACTAACATTATGCCCCATGTAATAAGTGCCGTTGAAAATTTTTGTACACTTGGGGAAATAGCAGATACACTTAGAACAGAATTTGGAGAATATAAATAAGATAAATAATGAGTATTTATAAGGCGTTGGAAGAGCGGATTTTGATCATAGATGGCGCCATGGGTACTATGATTCAAAGACTTGAACTAAACGAAGCAGATTATAGAGGTGATCAATTTGCCAACTGGCATACAGATGTAAAAGGTAACAATGATTTACTGAGCATAACCCAACCACTAATAGTGGAAGAAATTCATAGACAATATTTAGATGCAGGTGCAGATATTATTGAAACGAATACATTCAATAGCCAACTTATTTCTTTGGCTGATTATGATATGAGTGCATTGGCTTATGAACTGAATGTAGCGGCCATGCGCTGTGCCAGAAATGCAGTAGATGCCTGCAAAAAAATCGGACAACATAGTGCCATAAAATATGGTGGACCCTGGGTTGCTGGTGCTATAGGCCCAATGAATAAAACACTATCTCTATCTCCTGATGTAAATAATCCCGGATATCGTGCCACTACTTTTGATGAAGTGGCAAACGCCTATTATGAACAAGTGAGTGGCTTAGTATATGGTGGCGCAGACCTGCTTTTAATTGAAACAATTTTTGATACATTAAATGCTAAAGCAGCCATTTATGCCATTCAAAAATATTTTATGGATCATCCTGACACTACACCCTTGCCAATATCCATAAGTGGAACAATTACAGACGCAAGTGGGAGAACACTAAGTGGGCAAACCTTAGAAGCATTTTTAATTTCAGTCATGCATGCAAACCCACTGAGTATCGGATTAAATTGTGCTTTAGGAGCCAAAGAAATGAGACCACATATTGAAGAGCTATCGCAAATAGCTGGTTGTGCCGTATCAGCCTATCCCAATGCCGGTTTGCCAAATGCGATGGGTGCTTATGATGAAACGCCTATGGAAACCGCAGCTCATATACAATCATGGGCCGCTGAGGGTTGGGTAAATATGGTAGGAGGATGCTGTGGCACTACTCCGGATCATATAAGGGCAATTGCATGCGAAGTAAAAAATATTGTACCAAGGGCAATACCAGTTGGCGTGGATCAATAGTTTAGATTTTAAAGCTTGATGATTGAGTTGATTGGGTAATTTTTCTTGGATTTGCAAACCTTTTTTTGGTTATTCATTGATAAGAATTTGGCTAAAGCCAATTGAAATTTTCATCAATTGGAATGAGGTTTTAACTCATCCCCATTTAAACTGCATAACCCATTTCCACAATCAAATCAACCACACCCTCACATTATCAATTTGAATAATATTTTTCAAATTTTCAAACATCCTTTATCAATTCAAATACTTCTATTTCAATAGAAAATACCATCTGATGGGTAGATTCCAAAGAAGTTAGACAGCTAAGTTTGCTTAAATTTTCTGCTCTAAATTTGAAATTATGACCAAAATTATTGCTGTTTTTTTTGTTTGTATCAGCACATTTTCGATGGCACAAAAGCGATCTATTGTAATGCCAAACGGACATTCCCTATTGGTAAAAACCGTAATCGTAGATAAGCAGGATAAATATATGTACACTGCCGAATCCCATAAATGCATTATGTGGGATATAAAAACAGGAAAACAATTATACACTTTTACTTATGTGGATAATTCTGATGCGGTACACCTTAGCACAAATAGCACAGGCGATAAACTTGCCATACTTGCCAATGGAAAAATTTGGCTATACAACACCATCACCGGAGAAATGATTTCAGAATCAAAGGATTATACTTCATTCACTGATGTACAATTTTCTGATGATGATCGTACCATTTACGCCGTACATGAGGGCATCCATTTTTTAGATGCCGCTTCACTGGTTGAAACATCGGTTATCAAAAGCAACCTTGATTACAAAGTAAGGATGTGGAAACTGAAAAATAATAAAGTATTGCTGGCATCCACCTATACCTGTCAGATATTTGATTTGAATACACAAAGCCAAACTTTTTCTTTTAAATACAAAATCGAAGACTATTATGGTGGTGTTGATTTTTTGTCTGAGCAAAATCTTGTAGTAGTTTATGGCAATAATTCTTCTGTCGATTTTTATGATATCAATACCGGAAATTTAAAAGGCTCCATCATGGGAGATTTTTATGATGCAGCAGTAATACCTTCTTCAAATACACATGAAATATTGATAACCGGACCACAGGCATCAGAAGGGTATAGTGCACTTGATTTATACAGTACAGATACCTACAAAATGATTACCCGATACAATAATACAGGTACATTAAAATATCATGCAGCTTCTGGTGGTTTGTTTAATGGTGTACAAAAAAAAGCATGGCTTATTGGTTATAATCTTATATCAGAATATAATCTGGCCCTAAAGAATACGACCAAAATGTTTGATGGTCTTGCCGCTGATCTTGGCATGGATGTTTTTAGTGCAATTGAGTACAATTATGCAACCGGCACATTACATCTTGCCACAGATGATCATAATGCAAAATCGGTAGATTTATTTCGTATGGTACCCATTCTGCATACGGATTTAAAAACAGCACCAACAGGTCTTTCTATTTCCCCTTCGGGGGATACAGCAGCCATTTTTGATTACAATACCATCACGATAAAAAATCTGGTAACAGGAAAAATAATTAGGCCCCCCACAAATATTGGTTCTACTGGATTTTTATATCGTAATGCATTCTTTTTTGACAATGATGGAAAAACAACTTATTACCCAACAGAGGGTGGGACTTTAATGAAGATGAACCTATCTACCGGCTTGAAACAAAAAGTATTTGAGGTAAAAGGTTTCGGGCCAATGGAAGTGGATCCGGGCAAAAAAATGCTGGCAGGTTTTGAATCTGCGTATCAGTTAAACACAGCATCCGTATGGGATCTTACAACAGGTAAAAGAATTTTTTCCAAACAAATGGAAACAGATGGAGAATATGAAGAGCAGTATATAAAAGTGTCCAAGGACCGCTCAAAAGTATTGATAGCAAAGCGTACTCATTTACTGGTTTATTCCATAGCAGATAATAAAGAACTTGTAAACTCTGATAAGATTGGGTATATAGATAAATTTGGTTCAACAGCTGCCAATAACAACCTTAGCATGTTTGTATCCGGAAGTAGTAATGGCCAGGTGGTGGCTTATGATGGTAGCGGTAATAAAATGTACAACATGCAGGCACATACAACCACAATTAGGAAAATTGTTTTTTCTCCGGATGATAAATTATACTATACCATTTCTTATGATAACAGCATAAAAGTATGGGAGGCTGAAACAGGCCGTTTCATAGGCGTACTTTATCTTTTTAAAGATTCCAATGATTATGTTTTTATGGATGCTGATGGCAGATTTGATGGTTCGCAGGAAGGCATAAAAAAAGTATATTATGTACTCAATCAGCAATCATTGCCATTGGATGCTTTGTTTGAAAAATATTATACTCCAAACTTGTATGCACGTGCAGTGGCTGGCGAAAAATTTACACCAATAGATGTAAATGATTTTTCTCCTTTGCCAAAGATAAAAATGACTTATGCAGCAGCCACCAGAAACCTTGCAGTAGATGATGATAAACCAAGTTATGCAAATACAACAGGTGTAGCCGAGATCACCATACATGCAGAAGCAGAAGGCGATGCTATAGATGAAATCCGCTTATTCCACAATGGAAAAATAGTTACACTTACCACACGCAATCTGATTGTTTCAGACGAGAATAAAAGTGGTACTGTTACAAAAAAATACACATTGAATCTTTTGCCCGGTTTAAATAGTTTTCGTGCTGTAGCATTGAACAGTCAGCGTACAGAAAGCAAACCGGATGAGCTGGATGTTGTTTATCAAAGTTCAAATACAGCTCCTGCAAACAATACAGTAGTTGAGGGTCCTGTGGCACAAGTAGACAAAAATGCCACCATGTATTTAATAGTTGTTGGCATCAATGAATACGAAAACAAAAGCATGAGTCTTAACTATGCATTGGCAGATGCTACTGCATTTAAAGAGGAAATTGAAAAAGATGCAAAGTCTGTTATCAATACAGTAAAAACATATTTTGTAACCGATAGCAAAGCAGATATGCAAGGCATAGAAGCAGCACTACTTGATGTACAAAAAAATGCAAAACCCGAAGATGTATTTTTATTCTACTACGCAGGTCATGGAGTGATTGGTAAAAACAACGAATTTTATTTGGTGCCCACCAATGTGAGCAACCTAAGCAATGTGCAAACTGAACTGGAGCAAAAAGGAATAGCATCAAAAAAACTACAACAATTTGCTATAGATATACCTGCACAAAAACAATTGTTTATTCTGGATGCTTGCCAAAGTGCGGGTGCATTTGAAGCTATGCTGAGCAATGATGCCAATCAGCAAAAAAGTATTGCGGTAGTAGCAAGGAGTACGGGTACACATTGGATGGCAGCCAGTGGCGCACAGCAATTTGCCAATGAGTTTGCATCGCTGGGCCATGGTGCATTTACCTATGTATTGCTGGAAGCTTTGAAAGGAGCGGCATTGAATAATAAAATGATAACGGTAAACAATTTGAAGAATTATTTGCAACAGGCGGTACCTGAAATAATGAAGAAATATCATGGCACACCGCAGTATCCGGCCAGCTATGGATTTGGCAATGATTTTCCGGTTGAAATAAAGTTTTGATGGTATGCATAGTCCAAGGTTATATTGTCAAATGTTCAGAACTATAAATCATCTTCTACTATTATAAAGTTGATGCGTGTTTTAATAGATGTGCTGTTTATATCCGCTTTGCAGCGTGAGGGATTACGAACAGATCTTTTATTTTTATTTATTACGTTTATGATAAACAGAATAGAAATATCAATATAAAATATTTTTTATTGCACACAGTGCTTCTCATTCTAAAATAAATTTGTTGCTATGAATAAAATTTTAACGCTCCTATTTTCTCTATACACCGGAATGCTTGCTGCGCAAGGGGTTCAGCTTACTATTCCATCTGGCCATGCTAAAGATATTGAACAGATTGCCACCACTTCAAATGGAAGATATGTAGCCTCCTCATCATATAAAACGGTTATGGTATGGGATATGCAGAACAAAAAGAAGTTACATGAAATAAGTTTAGAAATAAGTCTTACAGCTTCCGAAACAAGAAGTCTGCATATAACTGACCAATTAGATAAAGTGTTAGCTAGTACATCTGGTGGGTTATTCTGTTATGATATTGCTACTGGCAAAGAAATATTTAGTAAAAGTTATTCGTGTACCAATGGCGCAGCATTTAGTCCTGATGGTTCAAAAGTGTACGCCACTGACTATGGCAGTTTAATGATTTTTGATGCAAGAACTGGAGAGGAAATTAATCGTATCAATGATGCGGTGGAAAAATTGGGTTCTCTGTATAAATTTTATCAACTGGACGATAATCAGCTCTTAGTTGTAAATAATAATGGATGGAGTATTTTAAATATGGATGCGCTTAGTGTGGTATCACAAGTTGATTTATCATCTGTAAAAAATGCACGAATGGATCAATTTTCATTTGATAAAAATTTAAAAAGAATTATAGCAGCATCGTATGATGAAGGATTAGTTTTAAATATCTTTGATATATACAGTGGAAAAATTGTAAAAACTAAAACGCTTCCTGGATATATTTTAGGTACTTGTGCTGCAGATGCGGGCTATGTTATTTTTAGAAATGATAGCAAATCTTCTATCTATAAAACTGATGTTTTAAAGCCAACCGACTTGTCTGTTCTAAACTCAATTAATGTACCCGAATCTGAGGTTAAAGAAGGAATATTTTACGGCAACCATGCACTTCAATTACCAGGCTCAAACAAAATCGTCTATAATAATAATACAGAGATACTAACTTATGATCTGCAATCTACAAGCATTGCTCATCCCTTTCAGAATAGAATTACAGATTTTAAGCAGTTTTTTTACTATGCAAATCTTAGTCAAAGACTGATGGCAGATAATAGTCTTGAATTTTCTACCGAAGATGATGGCATACGCAGTTTTAATATGGAAACATTTAGACCTGATAAATTTATAGAAGCCACACCAGCAGTGATTTACAGCCCAGATGGAAAATTTGCTGCAGGCATAGGAAATCAAATTAAAATAACAGATAGAGCAACTGGAAAAACGGTAAAAACTTTATCCATGCCTGCAGGTTTTGATGCCAAAGGAGAGCATTGTTTTTTTCATTACAACAATTCAAAAATTGTATTTACCAACCGGGGAAAAGCTGAAATAAATGCCATTGATATCAATACAGGTTTAGTAACAAAATTATTTTCTTTTGGGGGTTCTTTTTATGAATGCTCCTCTAGTTTTGATGGTAAATATTTTGCTTGTCTTGCAGGCACCGTTACAGATTATTTAAAGGTATATAATCTTGAAACAAAACAGCTTGCTCTCAATATACCATCCAGAGATCCTGCTCAGCCGGACCAATCGATTTCAATGATTAAGTTTTTGAACGACAGCTATTATTTATTTGCTAATAAACAACAATATAATGTAAGCATATATAAAGCAGATGAACCCGGCTATATTTCTTCTTTTGAAATTGAACACATCAACCGTTTGTCAGTACTGGGTGGAGATATTAAAAATAATATTATTGCAGTTGGTGAAGTAGGTCAGTACCAAGTGGGTACTTATAACCTTAAACTCATTACCAAAGAGGGAAAAATAATCAGAGAGATTCGTGCCCAAAATAATAATGATTTTTTGAGTGCCGCTTTTTCAACAGATGACCGTGTACTATTTGCATCAACCACTCAAAAAGGTGTACAAGTTTGGGATACACAATCCGGAGAATTATTGGGTACTTATTATTTTATTGAAAAAACTAATGAATATATTTTCGTATCTCCTGAAGGATTGTTTGATGGCAGTCCGGAGGGTATGAAAGAATTATATTTTGTAAAAAATAATAAAGCCATTCCTTTAGAAAAATTATATGAACAGTTTTATACTCCTGATTTATTAAGAAGAAAATTGAATGGAGAAAAATTTACACCACCAGATGTGGCTCAACTTAGCGATCCTCCAAAAGTGTCTATTGCCTATGCAGCTATGCAAAGAAATTTAGAAGTATCTGATGATATACCTACTTACCAGAATACAACAGGTGCTGCTGAAATAACTGTATCCGCAGATGCTTTGGATGATACAGTAGATGAAATTCGTGTATTTCATAATGGAAAAATTGTAACACTTGTTACCAGAAATTTAATTGTAACAGATGACCAAAATAAAACGGCCGTAAAAAAATATATCATCAATTTATTACCCGGCCAAAATAGTATTCGGGCAATAGCACTAAACAGTCAAAGAACAGAAAGCGATCCTGATGAAATAGCTGTAATTTATACTGAAACAAATAATACAGCCAACGATTTAAAACCAATACCCAACAACAACAATAGTACTGTGGCTACTATAGACAAAAATGCCACCATGTATTTGATAGTTGTTGGCATCAATGAATACGAAAACAAAAGCATGAGTCTTAACTATGCATTGGCAGATGCTACTGCATTTAAAGAGGAAATTGAAAAAGATGCAAAGTCTGTTATCAATACAGTAAAAACATATTTTGTAACCGATAGCAAAGCAGATATGCAAGGCATAGAAGCAGCACTACTTGATGTACAAAAAAATGCAAAACCCGAAGATGTATTTTTATTCTACTACGCAGGTCATGGAGTGATTGGTAAAAACAACGAATTTTATTTGGTGCCCACCAATGTGAGCAACCTAAGCAATGTGCAAACTGAACTGGAGCAAAAAGGAATAGCATCAAAAAAACTACAACAATTTGCTATAGATATACCTGCACAAAAACAATTGTTTATTCTGGATGCTTGCCAAAGTGCGGGTGCATTTGAAGCTATGCTGAGCAATGATGCCAATCAGCAAAAAAGTATTGCGGTAGTAGCAAGGAGTACGGGTACACATTGGATGGCAGCCAGTGGCGCACAGCAATTTGCCAATGAGTTTGCATCGCTGGGCCATGGTGCATTTACCTATGTATTGCTGGAAGCTTTGAAAGGAGCGGCATTGAATAATAAAATGATAACGGTAAACAATTTGAAGAATTATTTGCAACAGGCGGTACCTGAAATAATGAAGAAATATCATGGCACACCGCAGTATCCGGCCAGCTATGGATTTGGCAATGATTTTCCGGTGGAGGTGAAGGAATGATATTGATGGATCTTATTCTAATGCGGAACGCACTTCTAATAAAAAACTTTTACATTGATTCAGACACTCCACTATTTTCAGGTCTGTGGAGGCTTTTTTATGAAAATCTTTTAAGTATTGTTTTGCACCTTCAATAGAAAATTTTTGCTGACGCAATAAGTAATAAATCAATCGAAGATTTTTAATATCCTCGGGTCTAAAAAATCGATCACCCTTTTTATTTTTTTTTGGTTTTAGTATGTCAAATTCATTTTCCCAATACCTAATTTGGGAGTGAGTAGTATGAAACCATTCTGCAACCAGTGCAATGGGATAATATTGTTTTTGAAAAAGTACATCATCATCAGGAATGCTAAATAATGCTGCATCTTCCGATGCTTCTTTCAAAGATTTTCTTCCTCTTTTACCCGGCTTTTTTTCAATAATAATTTGCTCAGGAGCCTGTTTTTTTTCCAGTTGTTTTTTTACAACAATAACAGGCTTCTTTTTTTTGGGAGCAAATTCCTGATCATCAAATAAACTGAGTTGCATGATGTAAAAGTAATTGTATTTCTACAACACCAAAGTTGAAATATTGAACAGCATGCAACTAACGATGATGAACCATTTTACAATTTCTGAAAAGATTTTTTATCTCTTCCATTTAGTGTTTCTATTTCTATAAAGTAAGTACCTGCTTTCAAAGGAGAAATATCAATATTATGACTAGCCTCATTGGATGGTAGAACTCCCTTTTTTAAAGCCATGCCAAATGTATTTACGATTGTATATGATAGAATATTTTTTCCTGAAATAGTGATATAATTAAATGCAGGATTGGGTGTCAATCTCCATGACACAGCTGTGTGCTGTGCTGATGCATTGGAAGTATTTGGTTTATACTTTACCACGCATACTCCACTACCACCAACATAAATATTTCCTGCAGCATCCATTCTTGCACCAACTGAAAGGCTATTTTGACCAGGACTTACGGAGTAATAAGATTGCCATAATTGTGTGCCAGTTGTATCATACATAATGGTGTTATAGGAATACACAAAAGGTGCGGATGGAGTGCCATTTCCGGATACTAACAATCGGCCATCTTTGGTTAGCTCAATATCCTGAGGATAATTGCCAAACATAACAGGATCCACAAAAACTTTTGACCATTTCTTGACGCCATTTTTATCGTATCTCATGGTGAGCCAATCTCTATCAGTACCACCATAATCCTGATATCCACAGATATAACTGTTGCCAAAGGCATCTACTTCATAATCACCAAAACTACCCTTGCCCGTAAATGTCCTGTTTATCTCACTTCTTTTCCAAAGTTGTATTCCGTTTTTGTCATATTTGGCTGTTACAATATTAGGCTGTGCAAAATTGACATTATTAGCTTGTCCATTGGCATAAATCTCTCCATCTTTATCAGTGAAAACATTATAAAATGTTCCTTTTCTATTTGATTCATCCAAAATTGTCTTCCAAAGTAAATTTCCATTTTTATTAAATTTTGCAACTACTGGCTTGGTTACATTGGAGACAATTTCTTCACCTGCTACTATAAGGTTAAGTTGCTTGTCCACAGCACCAGAATATGCAATTATATTCGGAGCTAATACAGAGTTAATTAGCTTTCCTTCCGGGCCATATAGCAAAGCAGTCATTGTATAATTAAACGAAGCAAATGCTGACGAATATTCTTTGTAATACCCTGTTACCAAGCTATAGCCATTTGTGGTAACTTTTATTTCTGAAGGTGAGCCTAATTTAAACTCACCAACTGCATACCTGTTTCTCCAGATTATATTTCCGTTTGGCGCATACTTAGTGGTAAACATATCTTTAATGGCATAATCTGGACATACATCACAACCACCCACTTGCATTCGGCTACCAGTCAGATAAACATTGCCTTGTGCGTCAGTGGCAATACCTTTAACCTCATCAGATGAATCTTTAAGTTCATTATAATATTTTTTCCAACTAAAACTTCCAGCTGCATTTATTTTCAAGATAAACATGTGTGGAGGAAAGCCAGATTCAAAAATATCTTTTTCTGTTCCTGCCATATAGGTGTTTCCAAATCGATCTGTGGTGATGTGTGTGGTATTAATTAGGGTATTTGGCTCATCTTTACAAGATGCCCATTGCTGCACAAAAAGTTGTGCATGGGATAGTATAAAGAAAAATGAAAAAAATACAGGCAGGTAATATCGTTTCATATTTTTTTTCAAAAATAACTATTTTTCAAATCGTAAAATGTTCTCTCTTTCTTTTTTCAAACCATATACCACAAATGGCTAATTTTCATTTTACATAAAAAAAGCCACCTGCTTTATGCAAGTGGCTTCTACTTTATGAAACAAAACTACTCAACAACTTCTTGTGTATCTGAAACTGGTTCATTGATGATAGGAGGTGTAGTTGATGCTCCTACATTCTTTTTATTGTTATAATATTTACGATCTTTTTTGTGAATTTTTGCCGCATTAAACTTTGAAGATGGATTAGAATTACCACCATTTTTCAAAGATTTTTTTGCATCTTTTTGCTGCGCAATTAGATTTCTCTTATCGGACTTATATTCCTCTTTACCAGCATTGTAAGTTTCTATAATTTTAGCCTGCTCTTCTTTTGTATATTTTTTATTGAGTAACTCCTTATTATTCTCTGCAACCTTCAAATTGTTTTTATAGTTTTTTTGAGCTACTTTGTAATCTTTATTTAAAGCGTCTTTTTGTGCTTTATTCAATGCGTCTGACTGCTTTACATCATTGCGTATAGATTCTACTTTTTTTGCATCTTTTGTGGCTACTGCTTTAGCTTGCTTTGCCTTTCCTTTTGCATTGTCTCTATTAATATGCTGTGCATTAATTATAGATATACTTATTAAAAAAGCACCTGCTAACATCATCATTTTTCTTTTCATAATTTTAAATTTAATTTTTTAAATGAATGCTTAACAGACTACTCATTTGATTTTATAGTTTAAGAGTAAGGCTGCTTCAGAAAGACCTTTAACAATTGGCAAACAATTGCATCAAAAAAATATACCCTATTTATACTGCTTTAACTCTTATAAGATGCAGGAATGTTTGAGTACCCAGCTATACTTAATTACCATAATAAAAGCAGTTTATTATAAAAAGGTGCTAAACAGGGTCTTACACTTTGTCTATTAAACTACAGACACAACAAGAAAAAATGGCTTTCCAAGAATCCGAGGATTGTGGGAAAGATGCAACATATCGCTAAAAATTGAAGCAAAAAATAGTGAATTGAAAAATGCAGATGCTTACAAAAGAGAAAATTTATATCTGATACAAAATATGCAGATGCAAATAATGTTAGCAATATTCTAAGTAAACCTAAAATGAATATTAAAGCTAAACAACATCGCACATATTCCCTGATAAAAATAAAAATTTCTTGATTTAGAAAAACGTATTTAAAAAGCCCAATTGAGTCAATTCTATTTATACCATAGCTTAATAAAAAAGCAACCAAGTTAGATCGGAATGTAACTCAGTTGCTTTTTTTAGATTATCTTGAAATATGAAGGCTTTTTAAGTGCCCTCTATGTGAACAGTCTTTTTCTTTTATGTGTTTTAATCTCCTACTTACTGATCACTAATTTTTGTACGTCTGTATTTCCATTGGATATTACCTTAACAAGATAAATGCCTTTGGATAATTTTTGTGCAGGCAATGCCATGGTAGCACCTGCCGCTATAGTTGTTTCTGATTTGGTAAACACTGTTCTTCCATTTGCATCTGAAACAATTACTTGTACATTAGTAAGTTGCTTATTGAATAATACTGCTGTTTTATCTGATGCAGGGTTTGGCACTAATACCCAGCTTATGCCATTGGCATCAATGGTTATTTGTGCTGTTTGGCTATAACTGTATTTGCCATCTTTATCCACTTGCTTGATGCGATAGAAGAATGTACCCATTGGCAAGCGTACATCGTTGAAACTATAGTGCTGTACACCATTTGGAAGACTGCCTGCAGTTTGCTTACTAACGGTTGTATAGTTATTGCGATCTGTGCTGCGCTGAATTTCGAAATAATTGTTATTGAATTCATTTGCTGTACTCCACTTGATGATGGCAGATTGAGTACCTGATTTTTCTGCTGATACGCTTAGCCAACTTACCGGCAAAGTACCATCAATAGATATATCTGCATTGTTGATATCAAAGAAAATATTACCAACTGCCTCTACCTTGATGCGTGCATTGGTTATTAAGTTTGTAAATAATGGTAGTGTTACGGATTCAGAACCATCATTGGGTGTGGCTTCTGCAAGCTTAATTGTGAAACTATTTCCACCATCTACAGATAGCCAAATATTTACTGCGGACACATTGATGGGTGCCTGATCTGTATTGGCCACATCCCAATTGATGCTTACGATATCGCCTTCATTCCACGAAGTGGCTGTATTTGCGGTATTGATTACAAATGGACCAGATGCGGCATCTACGGTAACTAAAATATTATCACTTGCATTTTGACCTCCACCAAAATGATTGTCTCTTGCAGTGAATCTAAAATTTAATTCTCTGGCAACGGATGGTAATACTTCAAATTTTGTAGCAAGAGAACCTGCAAGAATTGTGTTTAGCTCAGGTATTACACGCACTGTACTATTGGTATAATTGTAAGTACGCATCATCGGTCCTTTTGTATTGATAGATTTAGGTATAGAAGAAAAACCAGGTGATTCTCTGAGATCTATTTGTTCCCATATATAACTCATCACATCTGTTGCATCTACATCAGATGCGGTGCCGGTGAGTTGGAATGGGGTAGATATTGGAATGATATAATCTTGTCCTGCACTAACAACAGGCACATTATTAGCATTGGCAATCTTCACAGCACAAGCCCCTCCAAGGGAAGCAGATTTAAAGTTATTTGATATTTGTGCAATACTGGCAGCGCTAAATAAATCGTCACTATGAGGTTGTACATCGGTACCTCCAGTTATTCCTGCATAACCCATTATAGTACTACCACTACCAGGCTCTATTTGGGCAGACGTACTTTCGTTAGAATAAGTAAATGTATGATTAGCTCCTACCTGATGGCCCATTTCATGTGTCCAATAATCAATTACAAAATAATCAACCAAAGACAAATTATTGTATGCTGTAAAGCCACTACCTTTTTGACCTGTTTTACATACACAACCTATACAACCTGCATTACCATTATTAGCTGCTTTGTCAAGCACATGACCAATATCATAATTTGCATCTCCAATTCTGGCATCACAGGTTTTTTGGCAACTACTATTGAGGCTGCCAAATGGATCGGTGGCGGGGTTTAAAAATATTAGTGTATCGTTATTTTCAACATAAATTAAACGAATACCTAAGTCTCTTTCATACACTTCATTTGCACGTACCAAGTAAACAACAAAATTTGCCATTACTGTATTAATGCTATCCTCAGTTGTAACCTCAGTACCTGTCATTGAAGCCTGACTCCATTTACCGGTAGCGCATAATGCTAATCTATAAGTGCGCAGAAATCCATCATCCACATTACCAACATAAGTTGTTTTGTTTGCAGTGGTTTTTTCTATCGTTTCCTCAATACTTGATTCAAGTCCACATGAAAATTTTTCAGAAGATTTGTCATTTTTATTTCTTGCATTTACTGCATAGATCCCTTTTTCCAGATTAACAGGATTGATATAAAATGTAGGCTCTCCAACTGTAGATATTGTGGCATGAAAGCCAATAGCAGATATATCACAACGAATGGTGCGTGCCGGATTATCAACACCCTGACCACTGTAGGATCTTATGTTTGAATATTTTGCTTGCAGTTTAGGCATCATTACGGATGACTCTACCACACGAAAACGCTCAATGCCTCCATTTGGCAATGGAACATTAATTAAAGTTCCCTGAGAAATGTTTTTGATTTTAGTTTCAGCAGGACTATTCTTTATTACAGACCTTAGTGCATCTGTTTCCAAAGTAAAAAGCTTATAAGCTGTCGGGACAAATGAGGCATCAAAAATTGCCTTTCCGGCATTTAATTTTTGTGCATCTATATTGGATATTTTCTTCCAATAACTGGTTTGAGCTTGTGCTTGCAGGTATAGCAATGAAAACACAAAAATTGTACATTTTTTGAACATGGTGTTAATTTTTTATGAAGCACAAATATAGAAGTCAAACATGTAGAACAAGAAAAATGCTAAAAAATGACAAAATAATATATGGAGTATTCCTAATCCCTATACTGCCAAGACTGATATCAACGATACTCACCCCCGCATCCTCACCCGCTTATACACCCAAATGCAACCCATCAATAGAGCTATAAATACAATTAATCCACCCACACTCCATGCCCAGCTGGTAGCTTCTTTTACAACTGCCAGCGATACTATTGCTACTAAAAAAATGGTGGCCATTTCATTCCAAACCCTTAATTGCTGGGAGCTGTAGCTAAATACATTTTTTTGCTGTTGCTTAAAAATGATATGCAAACTGATATGATACAAATATAAAAGTAATACGAAGATCAATTTCACCAAAAGCCATTTACCCGCAGGTTCAAAAATAATTTTATTCCACCCGCCCTCAAATAAGACAGTAGTACCAAGCACAAGCGTAAGCAAAGCAGAAGGCCAGGTAATTCCATACCAAAGCCGCTTCATCATTAATTTAAATTGTTTTTGAATGGC
Organism: uncultured Parafilimonas sp.; assembly: GCA_937892395.1. Taxonomy (GTDB): domain Bacteria; phylum Bacteroidota; class Bacteroidia; order Chitinophagales; family Chitinophagaceae; genus CALAGJ01. The sequence goes on along the minus strand of CALAGJ010000170.1, from coordinate 13,926 downwards.
CTCTTTTATAAGTTCGTCAGTATCATTTGCCTCCGTGTGATAAATAAACAAACGTGGCATATAAAACATACCTGCAAACCAAGTAACTACAAAAATGATATGTAACGCTTTTAAGTACAAATACATCAGGCTATTGTTATGGCTTCTGGTTCAAGAATTCCAGTTAAAGCTCCCACTGTTTTTACCCATTCTTCTTGTACATTTAAACAAGGTATAACAGTAAAAGACTTTCCACCTGCATGCAAAAAACTTTCTTTACCCTCTTCTGCTATTTCTTCCAAGGTTTCCAAACAATCACTCACAAATGCAGGACATACAATGAGCAAATTTTTAATGCCTTCACTCGGTAGTTCCTCTAATCTGGCAGCGGTGTACGGAGTAAGCCATGGATCTCTACCCAATCTGGATTGAAAACTTTGCTCCAATTTTTCTTTGGGTATTTGCAACCTTTCCGCTACAAGTTTTGTGGTTTCATAACACTGATGTCTGTAGCAAAAATCATGTGCAGATGATTGCACAGTACAACAATTTTCTTTTTGCAAACAATGACAACCTGTTATATCTCCTTTCTTAATATGCCGCTCCGGCACACCATGATAGCTGAATAGAATTTTATCATAATCCTGTTCCAGATAAGGTTTTATGCTTTTAGCCAAAGCATGTAAATAGTTTTCATTTTTATAAAATGGTGCTATCATTTTAATTTTAAAACCATAGCCGCCTTTAGCATGTTCAGCCAACATATACGCTGCTGCAGTTTCATAACTACTCATGGCATAGTGTGGATAGAGAGGCATTACAATAACCTCTTCTAAATCAGGATTTTCTGCGGATAATTTTTCGTAAACATTTGCAGGGGTTGGGTTTCCATATCGCATAGCAATTTCCACAGGAATGGAAGAAATTTTTTGTACAGCAGATTGAAGCTGTTTTGTTAGCGCAATTAATGGGCTGCCTTCCTTCCACCATATTGAACGATATGCAGCTGCGCTTTTTGGGGCTCTAAATGGTGCTATGATTCCTTTAACTAAAAATAATCTGAGCAAATAAGGAATGTCTATCACCCGCTCATCCATTAAAAATTCATTCAAATACTTTCTCACATCTTTCACAGATGTACTCTCCGGAGAACCCAAATTGACCAAAACCAATGCCTGCTTACTCATATATAAAGATTGCAAATGTAACAGGTGCTTTTTCTTTTTGTTGCCTTCGGCTAATGATTACGCTGTACAAATAATTTTTCCGGGAGGATCTAAAAAAGAAATGACAGATACATGACTTACAGCTTTCGGATAGCAAAGATTGTGCAGGTATTTTTGCAGCGACCCAAATGATGAATAGTCAGTTTCATATTGTAGGTATAAATTACAAAAAAACGGATCTCAATAGTAGAGGACGTTTTTCTTTTTCCAAAGAACAATATGAATCAATATGTAAGGGCGTTTTACCCAGTTCATTTCATGAATTTTTTATCCTCAGCACCTGTAATAGAACTGAAATTTATGCTATTACTTCCTCATCTACAGAAATCTTCAATTGGTTACATAGTAATTGTAAACATGTTGCAGACTTACGGCATGAGATGTATGTAAAATCTGGGAAAGAAGCTGAAAAGCACCTGTTAGAAGTAGCCAGTGGTTTAGATTCTCAAATGCTGGGTGATTATGAAATAACTGGCCAGATAAAGCAAGCCTTTAAAATTGCAAAGGAATACAAACGTACCGGGCCTTTTATGGAACGGCTTATCAATACAGCACTCCAATGTGCAAAGCAAGTACGCAACAAAACCTTGCTCAGCAGTGGTACCATTTCGGTTGCATTTGCTGCTATACAATACCTTAAGCAACATGCAGATTCGTTGCGCAACAAAAAAATATTAATAGCAGGCACAGGAAAAATAGGTAGAAATACTTGTAAGAATTTAATAGACTATACACAAGCAAGAGACATTACTCTCATCAATCGTACTGCGGACCATGCACAAGACTTATCTGCATTGTATCAGCTAAAAAATTCACCTTGGTCAGCATTGCCGGAGGCAGTAAAAGCATCAGATATAATTATCGTAGCCACTCAATCTGCCACACCCATCATCACTAAGGAAATGATACTACCAGGCACATCAAAAATTCTAATTGATTTATCTGTGCCCGTAAATATTGATCCTGCTTTAGCAAATCAAGAAGAAATATGGCTGATGAATGTGGACATGCTCAGCAAAATAAATGATGAAACGCTATCCATCCGGCAAGCTGCCATACCCGAAGCTGAAGCTATTATAGAAGCACATCATAATGAGTTTAAAGATTGGTTATCCTACAGGAAAAATGTACCTGTCATACAAGCCACTCGTTTAAGATTAGAAACCATGCATGCATGCCCTATGTTTCAAAAAACGGTTATAGATATGAGGCAACCTGAATCAAAAAAAATTCAACAAGTAGTCAATAATATGGCTGCAGAAATGCGTGTAAAAACAGCACCCGGATGCTTCTTTATACAAGCCATCAATGAATATATTACCCTTATAGCATAATGATGATTCGCATAGGCACAAGAGATAGTCAGCTGGCACTCTGGCAGGCCAATACTGTAAAAAATGTATTGCATACTTTGGGAATAACATCCCAATTGGTTCATATAAAAAGTGATGGAGATACAGATCTTGTAACACCGCTGTATGCTATGGGTGTGCAAGGTGTTTTTACAAAAGCATTAGATGCTTCCTTGCTTTCAAATCGCATTGATATAGCAGTGCATAGTATGAAGGATGTGCCGGTGCAATTAGCAGAAGGACTGCAACAAGCAGCGGTATTAAAAAGAGCCAGTTATAAGGACATACTGGTGTACAAAAAAGATATTGTCAACACATTTCCATCTGATATAAATGACACCACAATTTTAGATAAAAATTTTACGGGAATTATTGCCACCAGTAGTATAAGACGCAGAGCGCAATGGTTGCATCATTTTCCAAATACAATAGTTGAAAATCTTAGGGGCAATGTAAATACACGCTTAAAAAAGCTGGAAAACAGTAGTTGGCAAGGAGCCATTTTTGCTGCCGCTGGCTTAGAACGTATTCATTTAAGACCCACCCATTCCATTGATTTAAATTGGATGCTGCCTGCACCTGCACAAGGTGCAGTAATGGTGGTATGCAGAGCAGATGATAAAAAAAATAAACAGCTACTAAGAAGCATCAATCATTTGCCAACGGATATATGTACAAAGGCTGAAAGAGATTTTTTAAATACACTTCAAGGTGGATGCTCAGCCCCCATTAGTGCATTAGCAACTATTGATGAAGGCAACATTATTTTAAGTGGAAATATTTTTTCGCCGGATGGCAAAGAAAAAAAAGAAATAAAAATGCAGATGCCTGTAGAAGCAGCAGAAAAAATTGGAAAATCAGCCGGGGAATTTTTATTAAAAAATGGTGCAGATCAGTTGATTCGTACAATCAATACATCCACTTAAAATCAATTTTTATACATAAGAAATATTTTTTTGCCCTGCGGGCAATGATTGATGCAGATTGAAAAAACCATATTGTCCACAAAAGAGTTACCTGAAAATTTGCTATCCAACACGATTGAAGGAATTACGCTGGAATGCATTCCTTTTATAAAAACAATTCCACTTAGTGAGCAAGCAATAGCGGATAAAATAATGGCAGCAAACAAAGGTATTCAGCAGGCCATTTTTACAAGTGCAAATGCCATAGAGGCTGTAAAAAATCTACCATTTTTTACATCAATTCATCAATTTTATACCCTGTCGGGGAATGCTACACAACAGATGCTAAATGAGTTTGCGCATCAGAATGCATCCATTGTCACTGCACCAAACGCTGCTCAATTGGCTGAAAGAATCATTGAACAAAAGCTTAACCAGCCCATCTATTTTTTTTGTGGCAATATCCGATTGGATGTATTACCAAAAACATTGATGGCTGCAGGGGTTCACCTTATGGAAATACCCGTATATCATACCCATCTTACTCCACAGTTCATATCAAAACAGTATGATGGCATATTGTTTTTTAGTCCGTCTGCAGTAGAAAGTTTTTTTTCTGTGAATAGCGTACCCTCTCACACTGTTGTTTGTGCAATTGGTGATACAACGGCAGCATCATTGAAAAAAAATTGCAACAATATGGTGATCATAAGTTCATCACCAAATGCAAATATTTTGCTACAGCAAGCTTCAAAATTTTTAAACAATAAATCAATATCTAAACAATAATTTTCAAACAATATGAGTGTATTACACAATGATATTTTACTTCGTGTATTAGATGGGAAACCTACAGAGCGCACCCCAGTGTGGATGATGCGGCAGGCAGGCCGCTACCTACCGGACTACATGAAGCTAAAAGCAAAATATTCATTTTTTGAAAGATGCCAAACCCCTGAGTTGGCCACTGCCATTACACTTCAGCCTGTTGACCAAATAGGTGTAGATGCAGCTATTATTTTTTCGGATATTTTAGTAGTGCCACAGGCCATGGGCATGGAAGTGCAAATGGTAGAAGGAAAAGGCCCACTCCTGCCTCATCCCATACAACATGAAAATGACCTGAATCAACTAAGAATGCCGGATGTACAGGAATCTTTAGGGTATGTATTTGATGCCCTTTCTCTAACAAAAAAAGAGCTGAATGGGCGTGTGCCATTGATAGGATTTGCTGGTGCACCCTGGACCTTGCTTTGCTATATGGTACAAGGTAAGGGCAGTAAAACTTTTGATGAAGCAAAAGCATTTTGTTATACCCAACCTGCAATAGCACATCGCCTATTGCAAATGATTACAGATACCACTATTGTTTATTTAAAAGCACAAGTAAAGGCAGGAGCAGACGTGGTACAAGTATTTGACAGCTGGGGTGGTCTTTTATCTCCGGAAGATTTTGCAGTTATTTCATTACCCTATTTGCAACAAATAACTGCCGCTTTAAGCGAAGAAACCCGTGTAATATTATTTGCAAAAGGAGCATGGCATTCTTTAGATACTATGTCTGCCACAGGTGCAGCAGCAGTAGGCATTGATTGGTGTATTGCGCCACAAATGGCCAGAACACTTGCAGGAGCAAATATTGTATTGCAAGGAAATTTTGATCCAGCAAAACTTTTGTCACCCATACCTGAAATAAAAAAATCTGTACAAAAAATGTTGGATGATTTTGGGGGCTATAAGCATATTGCAAATCTGGGACATGGCATATTGCCAAACGTGCCTGTTGATCATGCAAAGGCATTTGTGGATGCGGTGAAAACTCATTCTGCGTAGCAGTAAAAACCTGTTCTATTATAAAATCGTATTTTAGTGCACTAAAGTTTTATCAGATGAAAAATATTGCTATCATTTTTTTGTGCATAGTGGCAGTAAGTGGTTGCAAATGCAAGGAGAATGAGCCGCCAAAGCCACCTCAGGAGCTTACCAAGCCAAATATAATTTTTATAGTTGCGGATGATTTTGGTTATGAGATACCTACGGTAAATGGTGGCGAATCTTATAGTACTCCAAATATGGATAAACTGGCAGATGAGGGCATGCGATTTACACAGTGTTATTCATCTCCAATATGCTGCCCCACCAGGTCTATGCTGCTTACAGGCAAATATTGTTTTAGAAATTATGGCAACTGGGGCATTATGAATCCTGCTTCAAAAACCATTGGCAATATGTTTAAAGACAATGGTTACAAAACTTGCTATGCTGGCAAATGGCAGTTGGATGGTGGCAGTGTTCGTATCAATAGTTTTGGTTTTGATAATTATGTAGTTTGGTTGCCCTACGAAATAAGCCCTGAGTCCGATGGTGGTTCCAGATATAAAGACCCTGTACTTTATACCAACAATGCATTCATTCCCGAAGGGCAAACAGCAGGAAAATATTCCGAAGATATTTTTACAGATAGCATAGTTTCTTTTATGCAGCAGAATAAAGACAAATCTTTCTTTATGTACTATGCTTCCAATCTGCCACATTCACCCATATCGCCCACTCCAGATCAAAAAGAATTTGCTGGTTGGGATAGTGATCCTTTAAATTTTAGTTCAAAATTTTTTCCAAATATGGTTTCATATTTAGATAAAAAAGTGAAACTACTGATGGATGAAACAAAAAAACTCAATATTGATAAGCGCACTATTTTTGTTTTTGTAGGTGATAATGGATCACCAGAAGGAGTAGTGAGCCGCTTCAATGGACAAACCATACAAGGAGGAAAAAAAGAAACCAATTCCTATGGCACACATGTACCATTGTTTGTGTATTGCCCCGGTATCATTACCAATGGCATCAACAATGATTTGGTTGATTTCACTGACTTCATTCCAACACTTGCAGACATTGCAGGTATTCCCAAACCTACTAATTATGGCATATTGGATGGAAGGAGTTTTGCGGAGCAACTAAAAGGAAAAACGGGTACACCTCGAGACTATATTTTTTGTCATCACATTTTAGATACCGCTACAAATGGTGTAGTACCTTCCAGATGGGTGCAGAACAAAACTTATAAATTGTATGAGGATAATGGTGGGTCATACCACAACCCGGGGTTCTATAATATTATTACAGATCCACTGGAATTGAATGCTATACCAGATGCAGCGCTTACAGCGGATGAATTGGCACTGAAAAATAGTTTTACAGATGTATTAAACAGTATGAAATAAATGTACAATTGTCTGCATGCATTCATGCTAAAAAATTAAAATAACTTGGATATAAAAGAAGAATGGATCAATAAAATTCATGACTTACAGAATTTTATTTGTACTGCATTGGAAAAGGAAGATGGTGCTGCTACTTTTTTTGAAGACAAATGGGATAGACCTGGTGGTGGCGGTGGAAAAACTAGAGTAATTAGTGGTAAAGGCGTTATAGAAAAAGGGGGTGTGAACACCTCTGTTGTATATGGCGAAGTAACTCCACAAATGCGCCACCAACTACAGCATGTATCAGCAAATGGTGGTGAAAAATGGTTTGCTTGTGGGCTCAGTTTGGTCATTCATCCTTCAAATCCATTTGTGCCTACTGTGCACTGTAATTACAGAATGTTTGAATTATATGATGGAGCAGATGTTTGTATAGATCGCTGGTTTGGTGGTGGCACAGACCTTACACCCTATTATCTTTTTGAAGAAGATGCTCAACATTTTCATCAGGTTTATCAAAATTGTTGCGATGCATTTAATCCTACATTTTATCCTCAATTTAAAATGGATTGTGATAACTACTTTGTAAACCATCACAGGCAAGGTGAACGCAGGGGTATTGGCGGCATATTTTATGATTATCAAAGACCCAGTGAAGATATGGATACTACAAAGTGGATAGCCTTTGGCATGCGTTGTGGTTACGCATTTACCGAAGCCTACATACCTATTGTAAATAAAAGAAAAAATACGAATTATACTGCTGCGCAGAAATACTGGCAGGAGATAAGAAGAGGTAGATATACTGAGTTTAATTTGGTGCATGACAGGGGTACTATTTTCGGTTTGAAAACAAATGGAAGAACAGAAAGCATTTTGATGAGCCTGCCTCCCACTGTTCGCTTTGATTATAACTATCAACCAAAAGCAGGTAGTGAAGAAGATAAACTACAGCAGGTTTGTCTGCATCCAAAAGATTGGCTAAACTAATGTGGCATTTTATTTTTGAATAGGAAATTTATGTAGATTTTTCCAAGCGTAAAATTTTCAAATTGTATAGGCATTACGAATTAATACATCATTAAAAATATTATATGTTATTACCACATCGCCCACGCATACTTCGAAAAAATGAAGTGATCCGCAACCTGTTAGCAGAAACAAAACTGCAACCTCAGGATTTTATAGTTCCTCTTTTTATAGATGAAGGGGAAGATGTAAAAATAGAAATTGCTTCTATGCCGGGTTATTACAGATGTAGCTTAGATCATACATTGAGCACCGTTAAAGAGCTATGGAATATGGGGCTGCGGGCTGTATTACTTTTCGTAAAGGTGAAAGATGAGGAAAAAGATAATTCCGGGCATGCCGCATCAAACCCTGACGGGCTGATGCAAAGGAGCATTAAAGAGATAAAAAATATATTTCCTGAAATGATCATCATGTCAGATGTAGCTTTAGATCCTTATTCATTGTATGGACATGATGGCATTGTAGAAGGTAGCGAAATCATAAATGATGAAACAGTATATGCATTGGTGCAAATGAGCCTTAGCCATGCCGCCTGCGGAGCAGATTTTGTGGCCCCAAGCGATATGATGGATGGACGTGTAGGTGCTATAAGAGAAGCGTTGGAAGAAAATGGATATAGCCGCACCGGCATCATGAGTTATAGTGTAAAATATGCTTCCAGTTTTTATGGCCCATTTAGAGATGCTTTGGAAAGTGCACCGGGCTTTGGCGATAAAAAAACTTATCAAATGAATACTGCCAATAGAATAGAAGCCCTGCGGGAAGTGCAATTAGATGTGCAGGAAGGTGCAGATATTGTAATGGTAAAACCGGCACTTGCATATTTAGATATAATAAGAGAAGTAAAAAACAGTGTACATATACCCGTTAGCGCTTACCAAGTGAGTGGTGAATATGCCATGATAAAAGCTGCCGCTGCTCATGGATGGATTAATGAAGATTTAGCCATTTTAGAAACACTTACATCCATCAAAAGAGCAGGTGCAGATTTAATAGCTACTTATTTTGCAAAGGATGCAGTAAGATTATTGAGATGATTGGTTGTGGGTGTATCAACAGTTCAAGAGAATAATATTATTGGGCAGGACGAAATATGCATTTACCTCTACTTATCTCTTAGTGTTAGCAATTCTGCATGAGTTTCATGCATACAATCAGTTTTCAATCATTTACACTGTGTGGTTGCATAACACCCTGCACCTCAAAATTAATTTACGTTTCTGAATTATTTTTGTAGAAAAAAAATATCAATCAGTTTCCATTTTCCTGCTTTTGGGTTTAATTGAGAATACTATACATACTAATCTATATAAGGAGCAGTTTTCAAGATGCTAAGTCAAAGGATGATTCAAAAAACTGTTACTTTAATTATCTAATCAAATAAAAAAAGGCCCAAGGGCCTTTATAAATAAAACTATACCATCTTAATCCAACACATGTAAACTTTCGCTGATGATACCCACACATTCCATAATTTGCTCTTTATTGATGACTAATGGAGGAGCAAATCGAATCTTATCTCCATGTGTAGGTTTGGCCAGCAATCCTCTTTCTTTTAATGCCATACAGAGTTCCCATGCGGCTTCCGGATTGCTATGTTGAATGACGATAGCATTCAACAATCCCCTACCCCTTACCAAACTGATATGTGGTGAGGATAAGGCCTCCAACTCCTTTCTTAGCAAAGAACCCATAGCTTCTGAATTTTCGGTAAGCCTTTCATCTTTTAGGATCTGTAAAGCTTCTATGGCAATAGCACAGGCAAGCGGATTACCCCCATAGGTACTTCCATGCTCTCCTGGTTTTATGTTCAGCATTATTTCATCATCTGCCAGTACAGCACTTATTGGAATGGTGCCGCCACTTAGGGCTTTGCCCAATATTAAAATATCAGGACGCACATCATCATGGTCGCAGCAAAGCATTTTGCCCGTACGGGCAAGACCAGTTTGTATTTCATCACCAATAAACAATACCTGATAGGCATCACAAAGTTGTTTTGCTTTTGCAAGATAACCATCATCAGGCACCATTACGCCAGCTTCACCCTGAATGGGTTCTACTAAAAATCCTGCCACCGTTTTATCTTCCATGGCCAGTTGCAAGGCATTGATATCATTATAAGGTACCGCAACAAAACCCGGCATTATAGGGCCAAATCTTGCGTAAGCAGAAGGATCAGAACTAAAAGAAATAACAGTACTAGTGCGTCCATGAAAATTTTGGGTGCATACAATTATTTTAGCCTCATTATCAGGAATTTTTTTATTGTCATAGCCCCATCGGCGGCAAAGCTTTATAGCTGTTTCTACTGCTTCTACTCCTGTATTCATAGGCAGTACTTTATCATAGCCAAAGTATTCAGTAATATATTTAGCATAATCTCCCATGAGGTTATTATGAAAGGCCCGGCTGGTAAGGGTGAGCTTGCCTGCCTGCTCTCTTAGCACTTCTACAAGACGTGGATGACAATGGCCTTGATTTACGGCACTGTATCCACTCAAAAAGTCATAGTAGCGTTTGCCATCTACATCCCACATAAATACACCTTCACCTCTTTCAAGTACTACCGGCAGTGGATGATAATTGTGGGCACCATATTTTTCTTCGAGTTCTAAATAATGCAGCGATTTATCTGAAATAGTTTGTGTAAGCATAAAATAATTTTTGAAAAAATGAAAATAAAAAAGACAGAAAAATACTCCCCGTTGTGCAAACGGGTCATCAAACCATTATCATTGGTGATCTAAAAAATCGAGATTCTGATGTAGAAATTTCATTTGAAGACTGCAAATATAGGTGTGGGATTCCAATTTTTTCCAAATCATTGCTTTCAGTAAAACGATGAAACCTTTTTTTGTAAGTTCGCCACCTAAAAATTGTTTGAAATGAAAAGAATATGTACTGTTTTATTTTTTGTATGTATCACGCTGATAAAAGCATCTGCTGATGAAGGTATGTGGTTGCCTATGCTACTTGGTCAGCAAGTTTATCAGGATATGGTAAAGAGAGGATTAAAGCTCAAACCTGAGCAGCTTTACAGTATGAACAAAGCCAGTATCAAAGATGCCATCGTGATATTTGGTGGTGGATGTACAGGCGAAATTGTCAGTAGCAAAGGGCTCATTTTTACCAATCACCATTGTGGATATGGAGCCATTGCAAGTGCCAGTTCTGTAGATCACAACTATCTGCAAGATGGAATCTGGGCCACTGATATGAAAATGGAAATTCCTTCCGAAGGATTATCCATAAAGTTCCTCAATAGAATCGAAGATGTGTCGCAGCGGGTGATGGATGCATTAGGCAATAGCACAGGTACAGACCGTACAAAAAAGTATAGCGAAATATCAGCAGCCATTGTAAAAGAAATAACCGGTGGAGATGAATTCAAATCTGCCGTTGTTACTTCCATTTTCAAAGGAAAACAATATTTACTGTATGTGTATGATGTGTATAAGGATATCAGATTAGTAGGTACACCTCCTGAAAGTATTGGAAAATTTGGCGGTGATACTGACAACTGGGAATGGCCACGCATACCGGTGATTTCTCCGTATTTAGGGTTTATATGAGTGCAGATGGTAAGCCAGCAAACTATAACGCATCAAACATTCCCTATAAACCAAAATATTTTTTACCTGTAAGCATCAAAGGATTAAACGATGGTGATTATAGTATGATATTCGGTTATCCCGGCAGTACCAATCGTTATGAAGTATCCGACGGTATAAAATTGGCAACTGATATCAACAACCCTACGTTGGTTAAACTCAGAGATATGCGTTTGAAATATATGTTTGATGAAATGAAAAAAAGCCCCGCAACAAAATTAAAATTGGCCAGCGAGTATGCAGGCATTGCCAACTATTGGAAGTTTTTTGATGGAGAAACAAAGCAACTCATAAAGTATGATATTTATGGACAAAAGAAAAAGTCTGAGCAGGCCTATCAGCAATGGGCCACAGGAAAATCAGAATATGAAAATGTGCTCAATGACTTTCATACCAATTATTCAGCATGGAACCCATATGCCATGCACCGCATGTATATCAATGAAGGCATCAATGGCTGCAGGTTGATACAAGCAGCATCAGCATGGCAAAATGCGGCCACGGCACTCGGCAAAAAAGATTTGTCTGATGAGGAAAAGAAAAAAGTAATGGATGCAGCAACAGCCGGACGCAAATCATATCTGGAAAACAATGATATTAATGCAGACAGAAATATATTAGGTGCAGCCATCATGATGTTTTTATCAGATATAGACGCCAGTCAGCAGCCCAAAGATTTTTATAGCAATCTTTTCAAAAAATACAATAGCTTAGAGCAAAGTCCATTTAGGGCTTATGCAGCAGATGTATTTGCCAATACCATGATGATTGATGACAAAAAATGGGAAGCATTCAAAGCCAATCCTTCAGTGGAAGCGCTAATGCAAGACCCAGCCTATCAGGTCGTACAGGCATTTATAAAAAATTATACAGATAACTATGCTCCAAAATACAATGAATTTTTAGCAAAAAATAATGACTTGGGCCGGGCTTATGTAAAAGGTCTTTTTGATATGGATCCTGAGCACATGAACAAAACATATCCTGATGCAAATTTTACTATGCGAGTATCCTATGGCAATGTAAAAAGCTATCATCCAAAAGATGCAGTTATGTATGATTATGTGTGCACATTGGATGGCGTAATGGCCAAATACAAACCAAAAGATTACGAGTTTGATTTACCACAAAGTTTAATCAATGCCTGGCAATCCAAAAATTATGGACAATATAAAGATGCACTGCGCAATGATATTGTGGTATCTTTCATCACCACAAATGATATAACCGGTGGCAATAGCGGCAGCCCCGTTTTAAATGCCAAAGGAGAATTGATAGGCCTTGCATTCGATGGCAACTATGAAGCCCTTAGTCATAAGTTAGCATTTGACAAAGACCTCAATCGTACAATATGTGTAGATGTACGCTATGTGCTATGGTGTATGGATATACTGGGTGGTGCCAAAAATTTGATCAGTGAATTACAATTAATGAAATAAAATATTCAAAAAATAAAAAGAGGCTTACTTTGTGTGAGCCTCTTTTTTTTGGTATAAACCGATATTCCTTTCAGGTAAATTATCATATAAATTTGTTATTCAAAGAAAGGAATATTTTAGCCCTACGGGCAATGATGAAGGAGTATAAAATCTTTAATCATATTGCTTTTAATAGCTTTTAATTTCAATCAAAAATGAAGTTGATAATGCTGATGACGCTCCCAACAGCAATGCTTATACACCACAAAAAACCTGGTTAAAAAGCTATACTAAGCCACCTATACAACACTATCATCCTGCATGGCACGGCGATGCTGAACAACGTATAGCCAAAAGCACCAGTTCGTTTAATTTTATATGCCTTTATGGATGTAAAAAGGCTTATTGCAGAGGGTTTTCGGCTATAGGTCTAAATGTTAGGCGGCTGGCTTTTTCACTGCATAATCTTACTCTTCTGAAAATCTATTAAGGACTGTCATTGCCATTTCAGCGTCTATTTTGTCAACAAAAATATGGTCGTGAAAATAACCTGCAACTACATTACAACTAATTTTTTCATTAGTTAGTGCTTTTGAAAAAGCTGCTGTTAGTCCAATCGCTTCTAATGAAGAATGTACTGTTAATGTAATCCAAGATGCAATAAATGTATAGTCAAGTTGAAGTTTGTCAGCAACTTGCTTTTCTAAAACAATTGTAAGTCCTTCAACTTCCTTAAAAAACAAAATAATTTTAGTTAAATCAACTTCGTTTAAGCTTTTGGTTGTACAAAATACATAGTCGCCAACATTTAGCTTTGGCTTTAACGTTTTCAATAATTTGTCTAATTCTTTTTCTCCTGTCATTAGTTATTGCGTTTGAAATAATTTATTAGTCCCAAAGTTGAAACAATTGTCCAAGAGCCTTCAAAAACTATAAAAGGGAAATACTTTAAAAGCACCTAGGCAAAACAAGCTATTTCTCTCCAAATGCATTTAAAAGCAAGTACGTCAAGCTGTCTTTTTTAATAATGTCACTTAAGTTTAGAAAATATGCAACTAATAATATTGTTACTCCAATAAACCCTATCCAATCTGTATGTGTCATTACGAAGTTTCATTTGTGCTTGCCACCAACGCCAGTCTGTCTAAAAACCAATTTTAAAAGTGCAAGAATAAGAAAAAATGGGCCATT